>JBBRKH010000157.1:0-5735 GCA_038217965.1 Sphingomonadales bacterium
GCAATGCTCGTCCGGCATGATGGCAATCGCCACGGCCGCCAAGCAGATCATCGTCGACGGGATGCAGATCACCATCGGCGCCGGCATCGATTCGATCTCGATGGTGCAGAACGACAAGATGCGCGTGGAGGGCGATCCGAGCCTGCTTGCCATGCACCCCTCCATCTACATGCCGATGCTGCAGACAGCCGAAATTGTTGCGAAGCGCTACAAAATCAGCCGCAACCGGCAGGACGAATACAGCTACCGGTCGCAGATGCGAACCGCAGCCGCCCAGCAGGCCGGCAAGTTCGACGACGAAATCGTCGCCATGACCAGCCGCATGGCGATGGTGAACAAGGAAACCAAGGAGGTCAGCTTCCACGAAGTGACCACTGCCAGGGATGAGGGCAACCGCCCAGAAACCACGCTGGAAGGGCTGAAAGGCCTGAAGCCGGTGATCGCCGATGGCGTCATCACCGCCGGCAACGCGTCGCAGCTGTCCGATGGTGCTTCCGCCTCGGTGCTGATGGAGGCGGGCGAGGCGGCGCGGCGCAGCCTCACTCCGCTCGGCGCCTATCGCGGCATGGCGGTTGCCGGCCTGGAGCCCGATGAAATGGGCATCGGGCCGATTTACGCTATTCCGAAGCTGCTGAAGGCCAATGGCCTGACGATGGATGACATCGGCCTTTGGGAGCTGAACGAGGCGTTCGCCGTCCAGGTGCTGCACTGCGCCGATGTGCTGGGCATCGATCCGGAAAAGCTGAACGTCAACGGCGGGGCGATTTCGATCGGCCATCCTTATGGAATGTCGGGCGCGCGAATGACCGGCCATGCATTGATCGAAGGCAAGCGGCGTGGAGTCAAGTATGTGGTGATCACCATGTGCGTCGGCGGCGGCATGGGAGCAGCAGGGCTGTTCGAAGTGCTGTGAAACGGGCATAATGCGCGTCTGCAGGACTTGGAACTTACCGCGCACTTCCCACTTTATGGTTTAGGCCCATCAGGAAAGGCACCATGACCATGGCTACCAACAACGAGACTATTCATGCGGCATCGGATGCGGCGCACGACGCTGTGACCAGCGCTGAAATCGCCACCCGCAATGCTCTGCACAGCGCCGAGGACACCGCAATGACTGCGGCCGACAAGGCCTCCAGAGCGTTCGATGACCTGAAGGACAAGGCCGGCGAATATGCCGACAAGGCGGGCACCACGCTGAAGGATGCCGCCACCACCGGCAAGGACAAGACGGCCGACGGCCTGCACAGTCTGGCCGACAAGACCCGCGAAGTGGCCGATCGCTATGCCGACGGCAAGACACGGGCCGCCGCCGACTATGCCGCCAAGGCAGCCGACGGGCTGGACCGCTTCTCCGACACGCTGAAAAGCAAGAGCGTCGACGATCTGACCAATGATGCCAAGGGCTTTGTGCGGGAGCATCCGGCAATTGCGGTTGGCGCTGCCGCCGTCATCGGCTTTGCGCTGGCACGGTTCCTGAAGTCCAGCTCGACCGATTGAAGCGATGGCTGATGCGCACGCAGCAGCCGACGCGGCAAGACCGTATTCGGTAGCTGGCGAACCCGACCTGCAGACGGAATCGAGCGTGGCCGAGCCACGCTCGATTGCCGAAACGATCACCGAAGTCGCGGCAGACGCCGCTGCTCTGATGCGGGCCGAGCTTAGTTTGGCTGGCATGGAAACGCGCGGGAATCTCGCCGCAATAGGCGGCGCCGCGGCGCGCATGGCGGTCGGCGGCGTTCTTCTCGTGCTTGCACTTTCATTCCTCACAGTCGCCGGCATCGTCGCGCTGGCCAAAATATTTGGCCTGCTGGCAGCCCTTCTGGTGGCAGCCGGCGTCGTGGCGCTTTGCGGGTTTGCGCTGATTGTCATCGGACAGGGGGAAATCCGTCGACGTCACCTGCTGCCGGTTCAAACCTTCGCGCGCATGTCCGCCGATCTCGACAGGCTGCAGGAGCGCGCCGAATCGATTCGCGCCAAATCCCCGCCCAAAGCCCAGTCGGTGGACGAAAGCAGCAGCAATGGTTGAACGAGCCACCGAAACAGCTGTCTTGCCAGCTGCTCTTATAGCCGAAGTGGAGCGAAAGCGCGCGCGGCTGGCTGGAAACCTTGACGAACTGGCCGTTCGACTGACACCGCACAATCTCATACATTCGGGTCTGCAGCAGGCGCGCGGCGTGGCCCGGCAGGAGGCGAAAGAGGCAATGAGCGAAGTGCAATCCCTGATCGAAGACATGACCGACGATGGTCTGGCATGGGCTCGTGACAATCGCATGCTGCTGCTTGGCGGCGCGCTCGCTGCCGTCACCGCCGCCGCGTTCGGTGCCCGCGCGGCGCGCAAGACCAGGCCGGTGCCCCTTTATGCCGCCTACAACCAGGAGTATCGCGTGACCCAGCCCCGTTTGAACCAAGCCAGAGACAACGCCGCCAAGGGTTGGGACAAGGTAAAAACAGAGGCCGAGTCGTTCGGCAATCTGGCCGGTGAAGCCTATTATTCCGCGCGGTCGAAAGCCGCGGGAGCGTCCGTCGCCGCCCGCGAGGCGGCGCACGACGCGGCAGAAATCGCCCGCGAAACAGCGCATGATGCCGCCATAAAAGCCCGCGAAGCCGCTGAGCGGGCGCGCGAGGCGGCGGCAGATGCCGGCCAGTGGGCAAAGCGGCAGCCCGACGAACATCCCGCAAGCGTTGTGATCATCGGTTTGGCAATCGGTGCCATCATCGGCGCCATGCTGCCGCGCTCGCCGCGCGAAAATGCGCTGCTTGGCCCCTCGCGTGACAGCATCGCCGACAAGGCCAAACACGGCATGCAGATGGCAATCGATGCCGCATCCGCCTCGCTGGAAGGAACCGGCACCACCGTGTCTGCCGCCCGCATGCGGCTGGATGAACTTGTCGAAGTCGCCAGGACCATGGCAATCGATGCCGTAACCGCCGCGGCAGACCGCATCCGCAGCGGCAGATAGCGCCAGCAATCTATACGCCCGGCATTCAAGGCCGGTTCAGCCGCTCGGCGTCATTGGGCAGGAGTGCTGACCTGTTTTGGGTCGGCGTTTATCAATCTGGAAACCTCGCATGAAATTTGCCCCCGCTCTGCTCGCTGCCGCGCTCGTGCTTGCCATCCCGGCAGGCGCTGCCCTGGCGCAGGGTTCTCCCGTCGCCGCCACCCCGGCGCAGATGCAATCGGCCGGTGGGTTCGTCGACAGGCTCGCCAACGAAGCGTTTGCGGTCCTGCGCGACAGATCGATCAGCCGCGATGCTGCCAAGGCCAGATTCAACGCCTTGCTCAAAGGCAATTTCGCGGTCGACGAAGCCGGCCTGCGGCTGATCCGCCGCCACCGCGCCGGTCTCACGCCGGCCCAGCTCAGTGCCTACCGCCAGGTGCTGCCGGATTTCTTCGTCAACACCTATTCGGACCGACTGTATGACTTTTCCACCGCCAAGGTCAGCGTCGTCCGGTCCGCGCCGCGTGGCACGCGCGGCGACGTCGATGTTTACACCAGGATCACCGATCCGAAGGGAGGCAAGCCGATTGACGCCATCTGGGCGGTGAAAATGTCCGGCCCGAAGCCGTTGATTTCAAATGTCACGGTCAACGGCGTCAATGTTTCGCTCACCCAGGAAGCCGATTTCAACGCCTACATCGAAAAGAACGGCTTCGATGCGCTGGTGGACTTCATGCGCAAGGCCAAATAAGCCGCTGGGCCATGCCGCTCGTCGATCTTTCCCGCGCTGCCTTCGTGCATCCCTCCGCCGCCATCTACGGCAAGGTGACGGTGCACGAGGGCGCGTCCATCTGGTGCAATGCCGTCATCCGTTCGGAAGCCGCGCATGTTGAAATCGGCGCCTTCACCAATGTGCAGGATTTCGTGATGATCCACACCGATCCCGGACACCCGGTGGTGATCGGCAGCCACTGCTCCATCACCCACCACGCAACGGTTCACGGCTCCAGCATCGGCGACAACGTGCTGGTCGGCATCAACGCCACCATCTACGGAGGCTGCCACATCGGCAGCAATTCGATCGTCGGCCAGCACGCCTATGTGAAGGATGGCACGCAGATTCCACCCAACAGCATCGTGGTCGGCAGCCCGGCGAAGGTCATCCGCTCCGCCAACAGCTGGATCGCCAACCGGCTGAACGCGAGCTTCTACCACCGCAACGCGCTCGCCTATGCGCAGGGCGATCATCGCGCCTGGGAAGGCGCCGATTTCGAGAGCTGGCTGGCCAGCGAGATCGGCCGCATCAGCAGCGAATATCAGCAGCAGCAGGCGCCATCATGAGCAAACTCCATCTGGTTTTCGGCGGTCGCGTTGCCGATCCGCGCGGCATGGATTTCGAAGATCCGGACAATCTGCACATCGTCGGCATTTATCCCGACTATGCCAGCGCCGAAGCCGCCTGGCGCAGCGAAGCCCAGCGTACGGTGGATGATGCGGCGATGAAATATGTGGTGGTCCATCTGCATCGCCTGCTGCAGCCGGAGACGCCGGCAGGCTGACCGTCAGAGCCGAACCAGCGCCGCCGGGCCGACCTGCTGCGCCGCCAGACGCGCCGCCCCGCCCAGCGCCACCAGCTCCAGCACGAACAGCGCCTGCGACACCTCCGCGCCTGCCTTGCGCAGCAGATGCACCGCCGCCTCTGCCGTCCCCCCGGTTGCCAGCACATCGTCCACCAGCAGCACGCGCGAACCTGCGGGCACCGCATCCGCCAGCAGCTCCAGCCGGTCGGTGCCATATTCCAGCGCATAGTCATGCCCGATGGTGGCACCCGGCAACTTGCCGGGTTTGCGCACGATCACCATGCCCCGGCGGGTCGCCTGCGCGAGCGCTGCACCAAACAGAAAGCCGCGCGCCTCGATCCCGGCAATCAGATCGAATGGCCCGGCCAGTGCGGTGAGCGCCGCCGTCGTCGCCTGAAACGCCTCGGCGCTCGCGAGCAGCGGCGCAAGATCGCGAAACAGGATTCCGGGCCTCGGAAAATCCGGCACTGCGCGGATGTGGCTGGCGATGAACCCGGTCATGCAGACACTCGCCTCAGAAAAATCTCGGCGCAATGGCACGCAGGTGGGCGGCGCCTTCACGCGGCCAGCTGGCGCGCGGCGTCACGATCGCAGCATCGAGCGCCCGTTCCCAGCCCTGCACACTCGGCATCGGCAAAGGCTCTGCAACAAGCCGGTGGCACAGCGCCTCGACCAGCGACTGCGCCTTGGCGGCGTTTGCATGCATGGTTTCGATGACGCCCGCCGTGCTCACCGCTTCGTCTTTCCAGGCATCGAAATCGGTGACCATCGCGGCCATCGCATAGGCCATTTCCGCTTCACGCGCGAGCGCTGCCTCGGGCATTCCCGTCATCCCCACCACATCCATCCCCTGCGCCTTGTGCAACAGCGATTCGGCGCGGGTGGAAAATTGCGGGCCCTCCATCGCCAGATATGTGCCGCCGCGCCGATGGTATATCTGCGCCTCGTTGGCCGCAGCCTCCAATCGGTCGACGAGATCTTCGGCCACCGGATCGGCAAGGCTGGCGTGCACCACCAGGCCGTCGCCGAAGAAACTTTTGCGGCGCCCGTGCGTGCGATCGACAAACTGGTCCACCAGGCAGACATGCCCCGGCGGCAGCGCATCGGTGAAACTGCCACAGGCCGAAACCGACAGCAGCATCTCGCAGCCGACCGCTTTCAGCGCCGCGACATTGGCACGATAGTTGATTTCAGCCGGAGACAGCTGATGCCC
>JBBRKH010000158.1:0-5732 GCA_038217965.1 Sphingomonadales bacterium
CTGCTCCACATACACATCGCGCCCCCACACCGCATCCAGCAGCTGCTCGCGACCGAACACACGGCCTGGGTGCTCGAGAAAGTGCCGCAGCAGGCGGAATTCCGTCGGCCCCAGTTGCACTTGCACCCCATCGCGCACCACCTTGTGTGCGCTGGTGTCCATCACGATGCCGGCATACTCCAGATTGCCGCCCGAAAGCGCCGGCCGCAGGCGCCGCAGCAGCGCCCGCACCCGCGCCACCAGCTCGCGCGGGGAAAACGGCTTGGTGACATAATCGTCCGCCCCGGTCTCCAGCCCGCGCACCCGGTCGCCTTCTTCGGCGCGCGCGGTCAGCATGATGATCGGCAGGCTCGCCGTCTCCGGTGCACGGCGCAGACGGCGGCACACCTCGATGCCGGAAAGGTTGGCGATCATCCAGTCCAGCACCACCACATCGGGCCGTTCCTCCTCGGCCAGCACCAGTGCCTCCTCGCCGTCCGGAGTTGTCACGACATCGAATCCCTCCTTGTCGAGATTGTAGCGGATCAGCTCCACCAGATTGGCGTCGTCCTCCACCAGCAATATCTTCGGGCGCATGGCAATCTCCTAGAGGTCGGGGGCGGAAATGAAGGCTGTCTGGTCGGTCTTTGGGCGCTCCGGCAGATGCTCGCCGGTCACCGAAAAATGCACCATCTCGGCAATGTTGGTTGCATGATCCCCCACCCGCTCCAGATTCTTCGCGATAAACAGCAGGTGCGTGGAAGGTGTGATGTGGTGCGGATTTTCCATCATGTAGGTGAGGAGCGAGCGGAACAGCGAATTGTAAAGATCGTCCACCTGCCGGTCGCGCTGCATCACCTCGATTGCCAGCTCCGGATCGCGGTCCACATAGCTGTCCAGCGCATCGCGGATCATCGACACTGCCACCCGCGCCATTTCCGGAATGATCACCGCCGGGCCGATCGGCGCCGCACTTGCCAGCGCCGGCACGCGCTTGGCGATGTTCTTGGCATAGTCGCCGATCCGCTCGATGATGGCAGACATCTTCAGCGCCGCCACGATTTCCCGCAGATCGTCCGCCATGGGTGAACGCAGCGCAATGATCGTCACCGCCTGGCGCTCCGCTTCCGCCTCCATCGTGTCCAGCTCGGAGTCGCCGCGCACCACCACAGCCGCCGCATCGGTGTCACGCCGCATGAGCGCGTCGACTGCGCCCACGATCTGCGCCTCGGCATGCCCGCCCATCTGGCCGATCAGCGTCCGCAGCTGCTCGATTTCCTGGTCGAAGCTCTTCACAGTGTGGGCTGTGGGTGTCTGCACAATCAAAAATCCTTTCGCTCAGCCGAAACAATGGCTCAGCCATACCTGCCGGTGATATAGTCTTTCGTGCGCGGTTCGCGCGGATTGGTGAAAATTTCCCGGGTGTCGCCATATTCCACCAGACTGCCGAGGTGGAAAAACGCCGTCTTCTGGCTGACCCGCGCCGCCTGCTGCATGTTGTGCGTCACGATGACGATGGCATAATTGCCGCGCAATTCGTCGATCAGCTCCTCGATCTTCGCCGTTGCAATCGGGTCCAGCGCCGACGCCGGCTCGTCCATCAGTATGACCTCGGGATCCACGGCAATGGCGCGCGCGATGCACAGCCGCTGCTGCTGCCCACCGGAAAGCGCCGTCCCGGAATCCGCCAGCCGGTCTTTCACTTCGTCCCACAGCCCGGCCCGCCGCAGAGACTGCTCGACCACGATATCCAGATCCGCCTTCGTGCGTGCCAGCCCGTGAATCCGGGGCCCATAGGCGACATTCTCGTAGATGGATTTCGGAAAAGGATTGGGCTTCTGAAACACCATTCCAACGCGCGCCCGAAGCTGCACCACGTCCATGTCGGGGGCGTAGATGTCCTTGCCGTCCAGCTGAATGTCGCCGCTCACCCTGGCGCTCGCCACGGTGTCGTTCATCCGGTTAAGGCAGCGCAGGAAGGTGGATTTGCCGCACCCTGACGGCCCGATGAACGCGGTCACATTCTCGGTCGACACGTCGATCGAAACCCCGCGCAACGCCTGCGTCGCGCCGTAGAATACCGACACATCGCGCGCCGTCATCTTCGGCAGCGTGTTTGCCACCGCCGCGCTGGTGCCCAGCGCCGAGCCCACATCCATATTCATCTGGCTCACCACCGTACCTCGAACCTGTTGCGAAGATAAATCGCCAATCCATTGATCAGCAACAAAAATATAAGCAGGACAATGATTGCACCCGAGGTTTTTTCCACAAAGCCGCGCGACACATTGTCGGACCAGATGAAAATCTGCACCGGCAGTGCGGTTGCCGGCTGCGTGAATCCCTCCGGCACCGAGGTGAGGAATGCCCGCATGCCGATCATCAGCAGCGGCGCCGTCTCCCCAAGCGCCCGCGCCATCCCGAGGATCGTTCCCGTCAGCATTCCCGGCAGCGCCAGCGGAATCACATGGTGAAGCACCACCTGCACCGGGCTGGCGCCGATGCCCAGGGCGGCATCGCGGATGGAGGGCGGCACTGCCTTGATCGCGGCGCGTGACGCAATGACGATCACCGGAAAGGTCATCAGCGCCAGCGTCAGCCCGCCGACAATCGGCGCCGAGCGCGGCATGTTCAGCGTGTTCAGGAACACCGCCAGGCCCAGCAGCCCGAAGATGATCGAAGGCACCGCCGCCAGATTGTTGATGCTGACCTCGATTATATCGGTCCAGCGGTTTTTCGGCGCGAACTCCTCCAGATAGATGGCCGACAGCACGCCCAGCGGAAAGCTGATCGCCAGCGTGATGATCAGCATGAGGAAACTGCCCACCAGCGCACCCCGGATCCCCGCCAGCTCAGGATCGACCGAGTCCGCGCCCGTCAGAAACAGCATGTTCAGGCCAGTCCGCAGCCCGCCCTCCGCATCCAGCCGCTTCCAGAGCGCCACGTCCGCATCGGTGACCGGCCGGTCGCCCTCGGCCAGCGTCAGATCGAATGCGCCTTTCGCCAGCTGGTCGATGTGCGACGTCGTCAGCAGCCACACCTCCTGCGTCGTGCCGATGATCGACGGGTCTGCTTGCGCCATGTCGCGCAGCGTCAGCCACGCCCCATCCGACACCAGCCGTACCGTGCGGCCGAACTGCGCGTCGGCAGCATCCGTCATGATGCCCTGAAAATTCGCCTTGGCCAGCAGCTGCGGATCGGTCTTTGCAGCGGCGGCAGCAACCCCCAGCCGCGCCGCATCGAAGGTCACCGTCACCCGCACTTCGGTTGCGCGAAAACTGTTCCAGCCCGAGCCGATGATCGTTGCCAGCAGAAAGACGAGGAAGCCCGCTGCCAGCGCCAGCGCCGCCATGCCCAGCCCGCGGAAAATCCGCTCCTGCACATAGCGCCGGCGGATGCGGCCCTGCATCTCTCCCGAGCTCCACGCAGTCGGAGCGCCGCTCCTGGGCGCTGCAGTGTTCGCCAGCCGCTCAGTCATACGCCTCCCGATACTTCTTCACGACCGACAACGCATAGATGTTGAGCGTCAGCGTCACCAGAAACAGCACCAGGCCCAGCGCAAAGGCAGACAGCGTCTTGGCGCTGTCGAACTCCTGGTCGCCGGTCAGCAGCGCCACGATCTGCGCCGTGACGGTGGTCACCGAGTTGAACGGATTGGCGGTGAGGTTCGCGGCCAGTCCAGCCGCCATCACCACGATCATCGTCTCGCCGATCGCCCGGCTCACCGCCAGCAGCACGCCGCCCACAATCCCTGGCAGCGCGGCCGGAATCAGCACCCTGCGAATGGTTTCCGAAGGCGTTGCCCCCATCGCGAGGCTGCCATCGCGCATCGATGCCGGCACCGCCGCCAGCGCGTCATCGGCCATCGAGGAAACGAACGGAATGATCATTACCCCCATCACCATGCCGGCCGCGAGCGCGCTTTCGCTGCTGGCATCCGAAATGCCGATCGAAAGCGCAAAATCGCGAACTGCGGGCGCCACCGTGAGGGCCGCGAAAAACCCGTAGACGACGGTGGGCACGCCAGCGAGCACTTCGAGCACCGGTTTGGCAACCTTGCGAAAGCCGGCAGCGGCATATTGCGTCAGATAGATGGCGATCATCAGCCCCAGCGGGATCGCCACGATCATCGCGATGATGGCTCCGATGAACACCGTTCCCCAAAACAGCGGCACCGCGCCGAACGCCCCCGACGAGCCAACCTGGTCTGCCCGGATCGCCGTCTGCGGCGACCATTTGGTGCCAAACAGGAATTCCGTGACCGGCACCATCTGAAAGAAGCGCAAACTCTCGAAAATCAGGCTGAGCACAATGCCGAACGTCGTCAGCGTCGCCACCAGCGATGCCAGCATCAGCACGCCCATCACCAGCCGCTCGACCCTGCTGCGGGCGCGGAAATCGGGCCGCAGCCGAGTCCAGCCCCACAAGGCGCCCATCAGGCCGACCGCAAGCGCCGCCAGCCCAAACACCGCCGCATAGCGCTGCTCGATACCCGCCCAGGCTTTGGCAGCCTCGGCTGCCACGGGATTGAAGGCGGCAGCGTAATCACCGCGCACCAGCCCGCGCACCTCCGACAGGAAGGCTGCCTGATCCAGCCCCGGCGCCGGGCGCGATGGCGCCGGCAGGCCGGCCAGCACTTCGCGTGACACGATCCCGTCGCCCGCCAGGCCCCAGAAGGCGAGCACCAGCAAGGCCGGCAACAGCGCCAGCACCGCGACGAACGCACCGTGATAATTGGGCAGCGAATGCACCGCACCGATCGTGTCGCCACCGGGTGCCGCCACAAACCCAAGCGCCTTGCGCCGGCCCAGCCACCACGCCAGCGCCCCCAGCCCGAAGGCTGCGGCAAACATCAGGGTGAGCCCGCTCAAGAGCAAGCCTCAGGCGTGCGGGCTCTAAGATAGCACGCCTGCGGCGTGCGGGCGCTCACGCCAGGTCCTCGGGCGTCAGCGCCTTCAGCTCTACGGCGCGCTGCCGATGCTCCGCCCGGGTTGCAACCGGCGACGGGATAAGCCCGCGCCGCGAAAGATAGCCCCCGGGGCCCCACGCCCGCTCGCTTGTATACTCATCCAGAAACGCGCGCAGGCCGCGGATCGCCTGCACATGCTGCGCCTTCACATAGATAAACAACGGCCGCGATGCCGGATAGAGAAAGCCGGAAATCGTCTCGTAGTTCGCCACCACGCCATCGATCTTCACATCGCGCAGCGTGTCCAGATTGGCTTCCAGAAAGCTGAAGCCGAACACCCCCACGGCGACCGGATTGCGCCCGACCTTCTGGACGATCAGATTGTCGTTTTCGCCGCCCTCCACGAAATGATTGTCTTCGCGAACCTTGTTGCAGATCGTCTTGAAGCGCTCCTCGTCGGTCTTCTCCAGCGCCCGCATGGCAGGATCCGTCTTGCACCCCGCCACCATGTAGAGCTCGTTGAACGCATCGCGCGTGCCCGAAGTGGGCGGCGGCCCGATAACTTCGATGCGGATGCGCGGCAAGGCGGGATTGACGTCTGACCACAGCTTTGCGGTCTGTTTTTGCCCGAAAGGCTCGGCCGCAAGCGCCGCATAAACGTCGCGCAGTCGCAAATCGAGCGGCACCCCCTGTTTGCCCTGCGCCAGCACCAGTCCGTCGACGCCGACCTTGATTTCCACCACATCCTGTGCGCCGTTTTTCATGCAGTCCGCCAGCTCGCCCGGCTTCATGCGCCGCGATGCGTTGACAATATCGGGATAGCGCGAGCCGACCCCGGAACAGA
>JBBRKH010000159.1:0-5669 GCA_038217965.1 Sphingomonadales bacterium
CCTCCCATTCCAGAATTGTTCCCAGCCGTGCGGGGACATGGAAATCGGTTTCCAGCCTGACGGTCGGCAACCCGAGGCGTCGGGCACCGTGCATGACACTGCGGTCCACCCCCAGGGTTGCGGCGGTCCAGTCCTCGATCGCGGCATCGAGCAGGGCGAGCAGCCGAGGGAAATAGGCAATGCCGGCGGGATCACAATCGGCAAAGCGCACCGGCAGGCTCACCTTGAATCTCATTTTGGCGCGGCGTGTTGCGCCAGATGGCTGCGGGCGATGACCACACGCTGCACTTCGGACGCGCCTTCGTAGATGCGCAGCGCGCGCACTTCGCGATAGAGCGATTCAACGATGTGGCCGTGAACGACGCCGAGGCCGCCGTGGATTTGCACGGCCTTGTCGATCACCTCCTGCGCGCTGTCGGTGGCGTGCAGCTTCGCCATGGCGGCCTCGCGGCTGTTGCGCAGCCCGCAGCTGTCGCGCAGCCAGCCGGCACGGTAGATGAGCAGCGCGGAGGTATCGACTGCCAGCGCCATGTCGGCAAGCATGGCCTGGATGACGGCATTGTCGGCCAACGGCTTGCCTTGCAGCTTGCGGCCGAGCGCGCGGCTGGTGGCTTCGTCCAGCGCGCGGCGGGCGAAGCCGAGTGCAGCAGCGCCGACCGTGGTGCGGAAGATGTCAAGCGAGGCCATGGCCTGCGCGAAGCCCTTGCCGGCGTCGCCGATCAGCGCGTCGGCGGGCACTGTCATGCCATCGAAGCGCAGCGTGGCAAGCGGGTGCGGGGCGATCACGCGGATGCGTTCGGCGATTACAAGGCCGGGTGTGTCGGCGGCGACGAGGAAAGCTGAAATGCCCTTTGCGCCGGGCGCTTCGCCGGTGCGGGCGAAAAGGATGTAGTGATCGGCGATGCCGCCGTTGGAGATGTAGGTCTTGGCGCCGTCGATTGCCCAACCCCCGGCGGTGCGGGTCGCGGTGGTCTCCATGGCGGCGACATCCGAGCCGGATTCCAGTTCGGTGAGAGCGAAGGCGGCACAACGGGTGCCGGCGGCGACTTCGGGCAGGATGGCGGCCTTCTGCGCGTCGGAGCCGAACAGCGAGACGACGCCAGAGCCGAGTCCCTGCATGGCAAAGACGAAATCGGCAAGGCCGTTGTGGCGCGCCAGCGTTTCGCGGATGAGTGAAAGCGAGCGGACGTCGAGCGCATCGAACATGCCGCCGTGGCTTGCGGGAATCGTGTAGCGCAGCCAGCCGCCGTCGCCCAGCTTGCGCAGCAGCCGCCGGCACTGGCCGTCGATATCCTCTTCAGTGTGCGGAATGAGGCTCAATTCGGATTCGCACCAGGATTCCAGATCGCGGACGAGTGCGCGATGGCTGTCATCGAGGAAGGGCCATTGCAGGAAGCTCTTGTCGGCCATGTCAGTTGCCTTCGAACATGGGGGTGCGCTTTGCTGCAAAGGCTGCGAAAGCGCGCGCGAAATCCTGCGTCTGCATGCAGATTGCCTGCGCCTGCGCTTCCATTTCGATGGCGGTGTCGATGCCGACATTCCACTCATGGTGCAGCTGCGTTTTCGTGATGCCATGCGCAAAGGTTGGCCCGGCGGCGATCTGCCTGGCCAACGTCGCGGCTTCCGTGCCGAGTGCATCCGGCTCCACCAGCCGGTTGTGAAAGCCCCAGCGCTCGCCTTCGTCTGCCGTCATTACCCGGCCGGAATAAAGGAGTTCGGATGCCCGCCCGTGTCCGATGAGGCGCGGCAGGATCGCGCACGCCCCCATATCGCAGCCGGCTAGACCGACGCGGGTAAACAGGAAGGCGGTTTTCGCGCGTGGCGTGGCAAGGCGGATGTCGGACGCCATGGCGATGATGGCACCAGCGCCGACGCACACGCCGTCGATCGCTGCAATGATCGGCTGCGGGCAGGCGCGCATGGCTTTCACGAGATCACCCGTCATGCGGGTAAATGCCAGCAGCTCCGGCATCGCCATTTTCGTCAGCGGCTCGATGATTTCGAACACATCGCCGCCAGAACAGAAATTGCCGCCGGAGCCGGTGAACACGACGGCTTTGACGCCCGGTGCCGCGCCCAGCGCGCGGAACAGGTCGCGCAGCTCCGCATAGCTTTCGAAGGTCAGCGGATTCTTGCGGTCCGGCCGGTCGAGCGTGATGGTGGCGACACCGGCATCGACCGACCAGCGGAAATGCGTGGGTGAGAAAGAGGCTGCGTCGAAAATCATGCCATTGCTCCGGAGATGGAGGCCTTCAACCGGCCGAGCAGCCGATAAAGGGCCTGGGTTTCCTGGGCGTCGAGGTCTGCGAACAGGCTTTCGATCATCCCGTGATGGCGCTCCGCCTGCGCGCGGAAGCGGGTGGCGCCGGCCGGGGTCAGCCGTACGACGGAGGCGCGGCGATCCGTGAGCGAAGGGATGGTTTCGGCCTGGCCGTCACGCACCAGCGTTTGCACAAGCGCGGTGACGTTTCCGTTGGACACCAGCAGCGCCTTCGAGAGTTGCCCCATGGTGAGGCCGCCGAGCGGCGTTTCGGCGGCGCGGTCCAGCGCTGCCAGCACATCGAAGCGGGGCAGGGTGGTGTCGAATTCCGACCCGAGCAGGCTGCGGACGCGCTTGTCGATCACCATGGTGCACGACAGCATGCGCAACCATAGCCGCAACTGGTCGGCGCGGTCTGCCGATCGTGCAAAATCGCCGTCATGCTTTTCGGCAAGGGTTGCAACAGGGTCTCCTGTCACATCGTTTCGCCGCCGGAGACGCTGATTGCCTGTCCGGTGATGCCGGCGGCGTCCGGCCTGCACAGAAACAGCACGGCGGCGGCGACTTCGGCAGGCTGGATCAGCCGCCCCTGTGGGCTGAAGCGGGCCAGCTCGGCGCGCGCTTCGTCTGCCGTGCGGCCGGTGCGCGCCATGATGGTTTCGATGGACGTGCTCACAAGATCGGTTTCGGTGAAGCCGGGGCAGACGGCGTTGACGGTGACGCGCGTTTTCGCGAGCTCCAGCGCCAGTGCGCGCGTGAGGCCGATGGCGCCGTGCTTGGCGGCGCAATAGGCTGTTGCATAGGCATAACCGCGCAGGCCCGCGGTGCTGGCGATAGTGACGATGCGGCCAGCAGGCGCTGCAAGAAGATCGGGCAGTGCCGCTTGCGCAAGGTGGTGCAGCGCATCGATGTTTATCGCCATCAGCCGGCGCCAATCGTCGAAGCCGGATTTTGCAAACGGTGCAGTGAGCGCCTGCCCGGCGTTGGCGACGAGGATCGTGATGGGCCCATGCGCCGCGCGGGCGGATGCGAACGCGGCGTCTACCTGCTCGCGGCTGGTGACATCGGCCTGGACGGTGTGAGCTCCGGCAATGGTCGATGCGATGTCCAGCAGCGGTGCGGAACGACGGCCGACGAGCGTGATCTTCGCTCCCGCAGCGGCCAGAAGCTGCGCAATGGCAGCACCGATTCCAGTGCCGCCGCCGGTAACAACGGCATGGCTCGGAGTCAGCGCGTCGCCCAAGGGTGCCTCCCATTGCTTTAAGCTTGAAGTATCTCCGGGTGCCGCCGCTGTCAACCGCGTCAGGCAGCCGCTGTGGCGATTTCCCGGTGCGTCATCATGCCGAACATCGCGTCGAGGTCACCCGCCTTGAACGCATGATGGGCAGGCTTCAGCCGCAGCGCATTGGGGTGATCGGCAAGACGGCGGTGTAGCTCATGCCTTGCAATTCACCGTGAAATCGACGGTGCCACTGCCGCCCATCCCTTGGGGCGGGGTCAGGGACAGGTCCAGCTTGCCATCGTCGGACCAGATACGGCCATCGCGGCCGGCTTCCTCCTTCGCCTGTGCTTCGTAGATCGCCTTCATGTGGCAACCTCCAGAGTCTGAATATAATCGCGGTGCCGGGTGAGCGGACGGCCGACCAGCGCTTCGGACTGCGCCACTTCGGCGGGAGTGGCCGGGCACCCCATGGCCTGTGTCACCCGCATCATGGTTTCCATGTCGTGTCGCAACCAGTCCCGGAACACTGCCGCCTCATCCGGAATCCCCTGCGTCGCCATCGCAGCAAAGGCAGCCACCTCGTCGCCCGCATACGACACTGGTCGCCCGAGCCGGTCGGCCCAGTTGGCGGCCAGGCTGGCGCCGGTCATCCGCTCCGGCCCGCACACTGGCACGGCACGACCGGCCCAGCGTCTGTCGGTTAGCGCGTTTGCCACCGCCTCGCCGAGGTCGGCCGGGGCGATGGGCCACACGCCCGTTTCGCCTACCGGCAGAGGGTAGCTGCCGGCGCCGATGATGGCGGGCAGGCACATCCGGTCGTTGGACTGAAAGAAATTGGCTTCCAGAACGGTCGATTCGCCATCCGCAAGCAACGCCTGCCTGATCGGGATCTTCGCTTCGAAATGCGGAATTTGCCGCATTGCAACGACATTCATGATGGACAGGAACACGAATCGCCCGATGCCGGCTTGCCGCAGGGCCTCGATTGCGGCGAGCGTGCGTTCGGTTTCGTCTGGCCCGAGGCCGGTGACGAGCAGGGCGGTGGTGTGACCGCGCGCTGCAACAAGAGTTTCCGGCCGGGCAAGGTCCAGCGCCAGCCCGCCCGGAGGTGGCCTTCTTGCGGCAATCGTCGCGACAATGCCGCGCGCCGCAAGAACAGCCGCGGTGGCCGATCCGACCGTGCCAGTGCCGCCTATCAGAAGCAAAGGTTTCATGGCGGCCAGCCCTACTCCAGGCCGGCCGCCATGTCTCCCTTCAGCGCGCTGCGGTTATCGCAGGCGCGCCAACTGTCATGAGCTTCAGCCGCGCTCGCCTGAACGCCAGTTGCTGCCATTGCCCGTGCTGGTGCCCGTCTCGCGTGCCGACCGCGCACCGCTGTTCATTGCAACAGCATTGTTGGCATCTTCGGCACCGGTGGAGGAACGCGAAGTGGTGGTGGAATCCATGGTTCCGGATTGCATTCTGCCAGTGTTGGCGTCCATCGTGCTGTTGCCGGTGGCTGTGTTGCGCATCGGCACGCCGTTGGCGTCCATGCCCGTGCTGCCGGTTGTGCTCGTGCCCGTTCCCGTGCTCGTGCCCGTCGTTCCGGAGTTCTGCGCAACAGCCATGCTGCCGATGAGGAGTGCTGCGCCGGCGATCATGCCGGTTGTGAGAAATGTCTTCATTGCTTGTCTCCAGCTTTCAGACCAGTTCGGTCAGGCCCACAACCATCAGGGGTGACCGGCGGTTCCATCGCGGACATCGGAAATCCGGGCGCTGGAACTCCAGGCGCCAGCCGCTGTTCTCAAACCATGCAAGGCAAGATGGCACGAACAATGGGATGCGCGCTGCTCCTGGCGCTTGCGGCGATCGGTTGCAGTGGCGCCGACCCGGCGCCGCGCAGCGCCGATCCGGCGCCGCCCGGCGAGCGCGTGCAGGCTGCCAGATCGCATCTCCTTGCAGCGCGACTTCAGAGCGCACTGGCAAGCGAGACCGATGCCGACCGAGCTGTGCAGCTCCGCGACAACCTGGCCCGGCTGGCGCTGGCACCCCTGCCCGAGGGGAGACATGTGCTGGTCGACCTCGCAGCCGCCCGGCTGTATCTCATGAACGGCGACCGCATCGAGGGCGCCATGGCAGTGGTTGTCGGCTCACCGCGCGATCCTACGCCGTTGCTCGACACGGAAATCGTGCGGCTAGTCGCAAGGC
>JBBRKH010000160.1:0-5647 GCA_038217965.1 Sphingomonadales bacterium
GGTGGTGCCGGTGCGACCTGAGGAGTGGAAACTGCTTCTCGAAATGGCAGGTGACGGAGGCTGAGCGGCTCAGATATCGGCACCAATGCCAAGGTCAATGGCGACCGCGGCAAGCATTCGATTGCGCGTTACAAGCTTGGCACTGCTCACCTATGCGCATTTCAATGCGTGAACGCAGCGGTTGTCAGGGCTTTCACATCAACCAGCGACACGCCGGACGCCAGCTCCACAAGCCGGAACGGCGCAGCATGGCGGTCCGCACGTTCGAACACGGCGAGGTCGGTGATGATCACATCCACCACATTGCGTCCTGTCAGCGGCAGGGTGCAGGCGGGGATGAACTTCGGATTACCGGCCTTGTCGGTGTGCTCCATCATCACCACGATGCGGCGCGTGCCGGCGACCAGATCCATCGCGCCGCCCATGCCCTTTACCATCTTGCCGGGCACCATCCAGTTGGCGAGATCGCCATTTTCGGCCACTTCCATGGCGCCCAGGATACTGAGGTCCATATGCCCGCCGCGGATCATCCCGAAGCTGTCGGCGCTGCTGAAATAGGCCGTGCGGGGCAATTCGGTGACGGTCTGCTTGCCGGCGTTGATGAGGTCTGAATCCTCCTCGCCCTCCCACGGAAAAGGCCCCATGCCGAGCATGCCGTTTTCCGATTGCAGGGTTATATCCAGATCGCCGGCATGGTTGGCAACCAGCGTCGGCATGCCGATGCCGAGGTTTACATAGTAGCCGTCCTTCAGCTCGCGCGCGGCCCGCGCCGCCATCTCGTCCCGGGTCCAGGGCATCGTCAAGCTCCTTCAGGCAACAGCGCTGGCCAGGCCCGCCACGTGCCTATCGCGTATACGATCCCGTAGACCAGCACGATGAGGGACGACCAGATCAGAAAGGGCGTAAGCGCCTTCGGCATGAACACAAGCGCATGCAACAGCACAAGGCCGCGCATCATATAGATGGCGGTGATTGCAACCAGCGCGGTTCGGAGGAGGGGCAGCCGCGAGATCACCTGTGCGCCGGAAAAGGCATAGGCCGCCCAGAGTGCGAGGATGGCGGCGATCCCGACCGTGATGGCTGCCGCCCGCCAGTTGCCGCGCTCGGCCATCCGCGCCATCTGCTCCCCGGCACCGAAGAAGCGGTACCAGTCTGGCCCGCCGGCGATGATGGCAAGATGCAACAGGGAGGCAGCGAGGCTGAGGACGCCGCCTGCAACAAGCCAGGGCGTGCCGGCGTTCACGCCACCTGCCTCTTGCGCACCGTACGCTGCTCGATGCGCTTTTCGAAGCTGCCGACGAATATCCGCTGCACGAAGACGCTCGGGGTGTGGATGCTGTCGGGCTCCAGCGCGCCGTCTGCCACAATCTCCTCGACTTCGGCGACCGTCACCTTGCCGGCGGTTGCCGCCATCGGATTGAAATTGCGCGCCGTCTTGCGGAACACGAGATTGCCGAAGCGGTCGGCTTTCCAGGCTTTCACGATTGCCAGGTCGCCAACAATGCCGCGCTCGAGGATGAACTGCTCGCCGTCGAATTCCTTGGCCTCTTTGCCCTCGGCCACCAGCGTGCCGACGCCGGTGCGGGTGTAGAAGCCGGGAATGCCGGCGCCACCGGCCCGCATCCGCTCGGCGAGCGTGCCTTGCGGGGCGAACTCCAGCTCCAGCTCACCGGCGAGATACTGGCGCTCGAACTCCTTGTTCTCGCCGACATAGCTGGAAATCATCTTCGCCACCTGCCGGGTTTCCAGCAGCAGCCCGAGGCCGAAGCCATCTACGCCCGCGTTGTTGGAAACGACGGTGAGGCCTTTCACGCCGGACGCGCGAATGGCGGCGATGCTGTTTTCCGGGATGCCGCACAGCCCGAAGCCGCCGGACACGATGGTCATGCCATCAAACAGCAGGCCATCGAGCGCCGAGGTGGCATCGGGATAGATTTTGTTGGCCACAGGCATCCTCATCGGTTTCATGGATTGACTTCAGGTCTAGCGACAGTCTTTGCGCATTTCCATGCCCCAGATATCCCCGTCGCCGCTCTATCTCGCCCGCCATGCCGAAACCGTATTCAATCGGTCGCGGCGGATGCAGGGCAATGATGCGCACACACCGCTGACGCTGGAGGGCTTCCGGCAGGCCGATGCGATGGGGCTGGCGCTGGCGCGGCATTTTCGCGAAGGTGATGAGCCGGTGCCGCAGATCTGGGCGTCGACTGCCGGGCGCACGCAGCAGACTGCCGCCATCGTCGCCGATCATCTGGGCGTGGAATTCTTCTCGATCAGGCAGGATGCGCGCCTGCGGGAGATCGAAGTGGGGCGCTGGACCGGCCGGAGCTATGCCGACATCGTAGCCGATGAAGGCGAAATACTGGACATGGAGCACCGGCTGTTTCGCTTGCCCATTCCGGGCGGCGAGCATTATGCCGATATCGCCGCCAGGCTGCATGACTGGCTGATCGACGCCGGCAGCGCACCGGCGCTGGTGATCAGCCACGGCATGACGGCGCGGGTGCTGCGCGGGCTGCTGGCCGGCGGCACCGCATTCCATGGCGTGCCGATCGCGCAGGATGTTCCGCAGGGCACGGTCATGCGCTTGGAAGCCGGACTCGAGCAGCCTCTGCTTGTGGGCGATGGCGCGGCCGGGCTGCGGAGCGCTTGAGACCGCTGCGGCTGTTTTTACAGCTTTTCTGTCGGTAAGCTTTACAGCGGCAGCGGTAAATCCCGCACGCTACTTAGGAGAGAGAGGTTGGCACGGATATTGCATGGCACTGAGCCCACCGTTAGTTAAGCAAAGGAGTTTATCGATGATCCGCAATCTTGCACTTGCCGCCATTGCCGCCTTCGGCGTTTCGGCCGCGGCGAACGCCGCAATCCCGGTCTATCCGAACCCGGGTACCGAGGCTCCGACTGTTGCGTCCTACACGGCACCGACTGCCGGCCTCGTGACCGCCTGGTTCCTGGCTCGTAGCGCCAGCTTCGACAGCGAAATCGGCTTCGGCATCAACGGGGCCGCACCGGTAGGCTACTGCCTGCCGAACACCTCCCCTCCCGGCGCCAGCTGCGACTTGGGCATGGTGTCGGCGGGTGACCAGATCCGGTTCTATTTGCGGGTCATCACCAACGGCGATGTCTTCAGCACCGATCCCTCGGATATTTTTGCCAATAACGGCGGCCTGAACCATGCCTGGCACACGGCCTATGCCGGTGGCGACTTCGGCGTGCCTGCGGGCCTGCTGCTCGGCTGGGAAGACACGCGGGGCGGCGGCGACCTGGACTATAATGACCATGTCTTCGTTTTCAAGTTCCCGGGCAGCCCGGTGATCCCAGAGCCTGCGACCTGGGCGATGATGATCGCCGGCTTCGGCCTGGTCGGCTTTGCCATGCGCAAGCGCGCCGCCGCGACCGCCTGACACAATTCTGACCTGAGGACTGGCGCCGTATCCACCAGGGTGCGGCGCCTTTTCCTTGCCGGGGCGCGCGCGGTGCCGCCAACGCAACAGGGGCGCCGCTGCGCCTCGCAGCGACGCCCCTGAACGATTGCCGACTCCAACACGCCCTGTTCGCGTGCGCCAATCCAGGGTTAACAATCGGCCGGTTGTCGAATATTCTTACAATAGTATCAGATGGTTAAATCCAGCCAACCATCCAAACTCTTCTGTTACAGTCGTTAAACGACTTGGCACGGCTCTTGCACCATTCCCAGCACCAACATTTCAGGAGCCGAACAATGACCAGCAAAATTCTTCTCGCCGTGGCCGCACTTGCCGCTGCAACCTCGGCCCAGGCCGCTTTCCCGGTTTATGCGCCGATCGGCATGCCGAGCACGACGCCGAACATTTTCGTGTCCACCGGCACTGGCCCGGTGACCGCCTATTTCGCCGGTTTTGATGCCGGCCTGGACAGCCGCATCGGTTTGTCCGTCAATGGCGGGGCGCCGGCCCTTTTTGGCCTGCTGAACAAGACATCGGCTATCGGACAGTCGCTGGTGCTCGGCAATGTGGCCGTTGGCGACACGCTCGAGTTCGTGTTGAAGATCAAGGGCAGCGGCCCCTTTTATTCGACCACCGCTGCCGACAATGCCGGCGGACTGAACCATGCCTTCTCCACTGCCTATGCCGGTGGCGACTTCGGTGTTCCGGCCGGCGTGTTCGTGGCGTTCGAGGATCTGCCGAATCTGGGTGACCGCGACTACAACGACCACCGATTCGTGTTCACCTTCCCCGGCGTTGCCGGTGTGCCCGAGCCGGCCACCTGGGCCATGCTGATCGCCGGCTTCGGCATGGTCGGCTATGCTGCCCGGCGCCGGAAGGGCTTAGCCAGCGTAGCCGCCTGACGCGGAATACCGCACGAAAAAGGGCTGCTTCCCAATCGGGAAGCAGCCCTTTTTGCTGTCATCGTGCAAGGCAGCGAGCGCGCGGTGGCATATTGGGTTTTTGTGCGATTTGCGCTATCGGCTCCACATCATGGAAAATCTGATGACAATCCCGGGCTTGGTGGAGGCCGTTCCCGTTCCCCGTGCGATTGCTGCCCGCGCCGATGGTTTGCGCGATCTCATCGGGATGGCGCGTTCGGCCATCGCTGACGCTTTGGTGGAAGTCGGCGTTGCAGACGCCCGGCAGGCACGCATGCGCAGCAAGCAGATCTGGAGCTGGATTTACAACCGCGGTGCCACCGATTTCGCGGCCATGTCCGATCTTTCAAAGCCGCTGCGCGAGGCCTTGGCGCTGCATTTCGTGGTCGGCCGGCCGGAAGTGGTGGAAGCGCAGGTCTCGACAGACGGCACCCGCAAATGGCTGCTGCGATCGGGCGGCGAAGAGTATGAGATGGTGTTCATTCCTGATGCTGACCGCGGGACGCTGTGTGTTTCGAGCCAGGTGGGCTGCACGCTGAACTGCCGCTTCTGCTTCACCGGCACGATGAAGCTGGTGCGCAATCTGACGGCGGGCGAAATCATCGGACAGGTGATGCTGGCCCGGGATTCGCTGGGCGAGTGGCCTTCACAGCCGGAAGGCCGCCTGCTGACCAACATCGTGATGATGGGCATGGGCGAGCCGCTCTACAATTTCGACAATGTGCGCGACGCGCTGAGGATCGTGATGGACGGCGACGGGCTGGCGCTTTCCAAGCGGCGGATCACGCTTTCGACATCGGGCGTCGTGCCGATGATGGCGCGCGCCGGCGAAGAAATCGGTGTCAATCTCGCCGTTTCGCTGCACGCTGTTACCAAGGAAGTTCGCGACGAGATCGTGCCGCTCAACAAGCGCTATGGAATCCACGAACTGCTTGCCGCCTGCTCCGCTTACCCGGGAGCCAACAATGCGCGCCGCATCACCTTTGAATATGTGATGCTGAAAGACAAGAATGACAGCGACGAAGACGCCCATGGACTGGTGGATCTGCTGCAACGGTATCGCCTGCCGGCGAAGGTTAACCTGATTCCCTTCAATCCCTGGCCGGGCTCCATCTACGAGACCTCGCTGCCCGAACGCGTGGAGCGGTTTTCCCAGATCATCTACGCCGGCGGCTTTTCCGCGCCTGTTCGCCGGCCACGCGGACGCGACATCATGGCGGCATGCGGCCAGCTGAAGTCCTCATCGGAAAAGATTTCGCGCGCCGAGCTGGACAAGCGGGCAGCGGAAAAGGAAGCGGCCTG
>JBBRKH010000161.1:0-5630 GCA_038217965.1 Sphingomonadales bacterium
GACATCGGCAAGCTGCCCGATACGTCGATTGCGGAATCGATCGCGCGCCTGCCTGGTCTGACGACGCAGCGTCTCGATGGACGGGCGCAGGTCATCACCATCCGCGGCCTG
Organism: Sphingomonadales bacterium; assembly: GCA_038217965.1. Classification (GTDB taxonomy): domain Bacteria; phylum Pseudomonadota; class Alphaproteobacteria; order Sphingomonadales; family Sphingomonadaceae; genus Sandaracinobacteroides. Next base: position 112 of record JBBRKH010000161.1, read on the forward strand.
GCTCCGGACTTTTCCACGACCTTGCTGAACGGTCGCGAGCAGGTGACCGCCGGCGACAACCGCGGCGTGGAATTCGATCAGTTTCCTTCCGAGATCATGAGCCAGGTGAACGTCTACAAGACACCATCGGCTTCGTTGATCGGCGCCGGTCTTTCCGGCACGGTCGATCTGCGCACCATCCGGCCGCTGGCTTACGGCAAGCGCGCAGTGGCGCTGAACGCGCGTGTCGATGTGCTCGATGCCGAAAAGCTGAACCCGGATTCCAATACGGTCGGCTACCGCGTTTCGGGCACCTACATCGACCAGTTCGCCGACGACACGATCGGCATTGCGATTGCGGTGAGCCGCATCAGTTCCCCCTCCCAAATCCAGCGCTTCGAAGCTTGGGGCTATCCGACGGATGCTGCCGGGAATTTTGGCCTCGGCGGCACCAAACCCTATGCCATTTCCACCGAACTGGAGCGGACCGCCGCGATGGGCACGCTCGAGTGGGAGCCGAGCGAGAATTTCAACACCTCGCTTGATGTCTTCTATTCGAAATTCAAGGACGATCAGGTGAAGCGCGGCGTCGAGCTGCCTCTGCTGTGGGGCAATGGTGTGACGCTCACCAACCCGGTCATCACCGATGGCCAGCTTTCGGCCGGTACCTTCGGCAATGTGAAGGGTGTTGTCCGCAACGACATCAAGAACCGCGATGCGGATCTTTTCTCGGTTGGCTGGAACACCCGGGCCGGAAACGATGTGCTGAAAGCGACGCTCGACTTCAGCTACTCCAGCGTCAAGCGCGAAGACCTCGATATCGAGAGCTATTCGGGAACCGGTCGCGGCTACATTTCCGGCAGCACGTCGCGTGGCGCGACCGACACGCTGGATTTTGATATGCTGGACCGCGGGATTTTCTTCACCGGCCAGGATATCGATTATTCCGACCCGTCGCAGATCAAGCTGACCAGCCCGCAGGGTTGGGGCGGGGACATCATTCCCGGCGGTCAGGATGGCTACTACAACGAGCGCTCCATCAAGGATGAGCTGATTGCCTTCCGTTTCGGCGCCGAGCGCGAGCTTGGCAGCGGCTTCCTGCGCAGCATCGAGGCCGGCTTCAACTACACCGGTCGCACCAAGCGGCTGTCACCCGATGAATTCTTCCTCGGGCTGCGCGGCAATGTCGACGGCCTGACATCGATAGCGGTGCCGGCCGATGCCCTGCTCGACGGGTCGGCAAATCTCGACTTCCTTGGTATCGGGCCGGTGATTGCCTATGATCCACTGAAGCTGATCGAAAACGGCGTCTACAATCTGGTGCGCAACCCCAACGCCGATGTGTCGACCAAGGGTTGGCGCGTCCGCGAAGATGTGCTGACCGGCTATTTCAAGCTCAACATCGACGCTTCGCTCGGCAGCAGCGCGCTGACCGGCAACATTGGCGTGCAGCTTGTGAACACGGATCAGGAATCGGATGGCCTTGCTTCATCCGGCACGGGCGCCGCTGCGCGCAACATGCCGATCAACGATGGCGCCAGCTATTTCTATGCCCTGCCAACGCTGAACCTGGTGCTGCGCGGAGAAAACGACTTTGTGGCGCGGCTTGGCCTTGGCCGGCAGTTGGCACGTGCCCGTCTCGACGACATGCGCGCGTCGATAAACTATAATTACAACAGCAGCTTCGCAAATTCCACCAACGTCAACCAGTCGCCGTGGAGCGGCAATGGAGGCAATTCCCGGCTGCGCCCGTGGATTGCCGATGCGGTCGACGTCAGCCTGGAGAAATACTTCGGCCGCGAGGCCTATGTCTCGGTCGCCGGCTTCTACAAGGATCTGAAAACCTACGTCTATCGCGAGAACCAGCTGCGCGACTTCACCGGCTTTTCGACAGGAGGCGGTCCGGAGCCGATCCTGCGGCAAGGCTTTGTGGAGGTGCCGATCAACGGCGAAGGCGGCAGCATCTACGGCTTCGAAGTGGCCGGCAGCTTGCCGTTCAGCATATTCACGCCGGCGCTTGATGGCTTCGGCGTGCAGGGCAGCTATTCGCTCACCGAAAGCGAGATCACTCCCGATCCGCGCAATCCGGCGCAGCCGCTGCAGGGGCTTTCCAAGCATGTCTGGAATGCGACCGGATATTTCGAGAAGAACGGCTTCTCGGCCCGTGGCTCCGTGCGCTACCGCTCCAGCTTCCTCGCCGAAATCCGCGGCTTCGGTGGCGGCCTGACACAGCGGTTTGCCAACAGCGAAATCGTTGTGGATGCGCAGATCGGTTACGAATTCCAGGAGGGCAGCGCGCTGCAGGGTGTGTCGATCCTGGCGCAGGGCTACAATCTCACCAACGAGCCGTTCCGGACCTACGACCTGAATGACATCCGCGCGGTTCGCGACTATGAAGAATATGGCCGGCGGTTCCTGTTTGGTGTGAACTACCGCTTCTGATGCAGGCGCTGGGCGGCTCTGGTTGGCCCGCCACCTGAAGGAGTTTTGCGCATGACCGGGCGGCGTGACGGACAGGATGCGCCGGCACGCCGCCTTGTTATCGTGGGCGGCGGAACGGCCGGATGGATGGTGGCAGCGGCGTTTTCGCGTTTTCTGGAGAGCGGCTGGGACATTGCGCTGGTGGAATCCGATGCCATCGGCACGGTCGGCGTGGGCGAGGCTACCATACCGCAGATCCGGCTGTTCAATGCGGCATTGGGGCTGGACGAGGATGATTTCCTGCGCGCGACGCAAGGGTCGATCAAGCTGGGCATCGAGTTTGTCGATTGGCGGCGGCGGGGCCATCGGTATATGCACGGCTTTGGTGCGACCGGGCGCGACCTTGGGCTGATTGCCTTTCACCACTATTGGTTGCGGGCACGCTCGCTGGGTCTGGCGGATGAACTGGGAAGATACTCGGCCAATGTGACCGCAGCGCTGGCCAACAGATTTGACCGTGCAGCGGCACAGCCGTCGCAGTCGCGTCCCTATGTTCCGCATGCCTTTCATTTCGATGCCGGCCTCTATGCCCGGTATCTCCGGCGCTATGCCGAAGCGCGGGGTGTTCGGCGCATCGAAGGGATGATTGCGGCGGTGCAGCAGGATGCCGAAACTGGCGATATCAGCAGCCTTGCGCTTCAAAGTGGCGTCGCCGTTGCAGGCGATTTTTTTGTCGACTGTTCCGGATTTCGGGCTCTGCTGATCGGCGAGGCGCTGGGCGTCGGCTATGTCGACTGGAGCCACTGGCTGCCGTGCGATCGCGCGCTCGCCGTTCCGTGCGCAAGGGTGGACCCGATCACGCCCTACACGCGATCGACGGCACGCGATGGCGGCTGGCAATGGCGCATTCCGCTGCAGCATCGCACCGGCAACGGGCTGGTCTATTGCTCGACTGTGCTGAGCGATGCGCGGGCTGCGGATTCGCTGCTCGCCAATCTGGACGGCGATGCCTTGGCGGATCCGCGGCCGCTGCAGTTCGTGACAGGGCGGCGTGCCGAGGCCTGGCGCGGCAACTGTGTTTCGGTCGGGTTGGCGAGTGGCTTTCTGGAGCCACTGGAATCAACCTCGATCCACATGGTGCAATCGGCAATCGAGCGCATCCTTGCCTTTCTGCCGGCGGGGAAGCCGGAGAAGCAGGCGATTGCAGACTACAACCGGCAGACGGTGTTCGAGATGGAGCGCATCCGCGATTTTATCGTGCTCCACTACAAGGCCAACGAAAGAAACGATTCGGCCTTCTGGCGGCAATGCTCTGCCATGCCGGTGCCCGATAGTCTGGCCACCCGCATCGACCTGTTTCGCGAGGCCGGACGCATTTTCAAGGACGGCAACGAACTGTTCACAGAGGTTGGCTGGGTGCAGGTGATGATCGGCCAGGGGATCGAGCCGGAGCGCTGGCATCCGCTGGCGGACCAGCTTGGCGCGGACGATCTGCGCGATTTTCTCGGGCTGCAGGAACGGCTCAATCGGGAGCGGGCGGCTGCTATGCCCCTGCATGGTGATTTTCTGGCGAGCAATTGTGCAGCGGCGCCCGTCGAAGTGGAGAAGGCGGCATGAAAGCAATGCTACTGGCGGCTGTGCTGGCGGCGTCTGCGGCGACGACCCCGACAATTGCGCAATCGTTTCGCGATCGCGCGCCGACCGAAGAGGTGATTTATTTCGTGCTTCCCGACCGGTTCCACAATGCCGATGCCGGAAACGACACGGGCGGTATCAAAGGCGATCGGCTGGCACACGGGTTCGATCCGAAATCCAAGGGATTCTACCTGGGCGGCGACTTGCAAGGACTGACCGACAAGCTGCCTTATATTCAGGGAACAGGTGCCACCGCGATCTGGCTGGGGCCGATCTACAAGAACAATCCGGTGCAGGGCCGCCCAGGTCAGGAATCGTCGGGCTATCATGGCTACTGGATTACCGACTTCACCACAGTCGATCCGCATTTCGGGACAGAGGCCGACCTGAAGGCGTTCATCTCTGCCGCCCATGGCCGTGGCATGAAGGTCTATCTGGACATCATCACCAACCACACGGCGGATATCATCAAGTATCGCGAATGCCCGGATAATGACTGCAAATTCCGCAGCCGGGCCGATTATCCGTTCCAACGACAGGGCGGGCCACTCGGCAGGGCGATCAACGAAGGCTTTCTGGGCGATGCGGCCGAGCATCAGACGGCAGAGAACTTTGCGAAGCTGACATCGCCAGACTTTGCCTATACGCCCTATGTGCCCAAAGGCCTGGAGGCGGCGAAGGTGCCGGCATGGCTCAACGATCCGTTGTTGTACAACAACCGCGGCGACACGGTATTCCGTGGCGAAAGCAACATCCTGGGAGATTTCGCGGGGCTTGATGACGTGATGACCGCGCATCCCCGGGTGGTTGCCGGAATGATCGAGATTTTCGGCAGCTGGATCGATCGCTTCGGGATCGATGGCTACCGCATCGATACCGCACGGCACGTAAACCCGGAGTTCTGGCAGGCATTTGTTCCAGCGATGCTGGAGCGGGCCAGGGCGAACGGCATTCCAAACTTCCACATTTTCGGCGAAGTCTATGATCCCGATCCCGGCGCACTGGCGCGCTTCACCCGGGTGGACGGCTATCCAGCCGTACTGGATTTCGGTTTCCAGTCGGCGGTGACGCAAGTGGTGGCCGAGGGCAAGCCGACGGAGGTTCTGGCCCAGCTCTTCTTCCGCGATGCGCTGTATGAAGGCGGCGAAGCGGCGGCGATGCAGCTGCCAACCTTTCTTGGCAACCACGACATGGGGCGATTTTCAACCTCCGTGCGCAAGGCCAGTCCGAACGCCAGCGACGACGAGCAGCTGGCGAAGGTAAAACTTGCCCATTCCATGCTGTTGCTGCTGCGCGGCGTTCCGACCATCTACTACGGCGACGAGCAGGGATTTGTGGGGGACGGGGGCGACCAGGATGCCCGGGAAACCCTGTTTCCAAGCGAGGTGGCGGTCTACAACGACAACCGCTTGCTGGGCACCCGAGCAACGACGGCGGATGCGAATTTCGATGTGTCGCACCCGCTGTACAAGCACATACAACAG
>JBBRKH010000162.1:0-5601 GCA_038217965.1 Sphingomonadales bacterium
GGTAAAGCTGTTCGGCGGCAAGGCGGCTTCGAGCTATTTCAACGCGAAGCTCATCATCAAGCTGGCGAACGATGTGGCCCGCGTTATCAACCATGATCCTTCGGTGCAGGGTCTTTTGAAGATCGCCTTTGTGCCAAACTACTCTGTGTCGCTCGCAGAGGTGATGATACCGGCCGCCGATCTTTCGGAGCAGATTTCGACGGCGGGAATGGAGGCATCCGGCACGGGGAACATGAAATTTGCGTTCAATGGCGCGCTGACCATCGGCACGCTGGATGGGGCGAACATCGAAATCCGCGAGCATGTCGGCGCCGACAACATCGTGATCTTCGGGCTGACGGCGGACGAGGTGGCGGCCAAGCGCGCCAACGGATACCGCCCGCGCGAGGTGATCGAGGGCAATCGGGAGCTTTCGCAGGCATGCCACGCGATTGCTTCGGGGGTGTTTTCGCCGGACGACCGCAACCGCTATGCCGTCCTGATCGGCGGGCTTTATGACCATGACTGGTTCATGGTGGCGGCTGATTTCGAAGCCTATGCGGCAGCGCAGCGGCGGGTGGACGCGATGTGGCGGGAGCCTGCGACCTGGTATGCAAAAACCGTCCGCAACACCGCGCGGGTGGGGTGGTTTTCGTCGGACCGGACGATCCGGCAATATGCGGGCGAAATCTGGAACAACCTGCCACCACCGGCCATATGACGGAGCTTGCACTATCGCCGGGAGAAATGGACGTGCTTGTCGGTGGCGAGCACGCCGATCCGTTTGCGGTGCTTGGGGTGCAGCAGGCCGGCCAGCGCTGGTTTGCGCGGGTGGTGGTGCCGGGGGCGGATACGGTTGTTGCGCATCGCCTGAACGGCGAGGCAGTCGGCGCGCTGGAGCTGGTGCATGGCGGCGGCGTTTTCGAAGGTCGGGTGACGCTGAAAGCCCGCGAGCCGCTGCGCCATCTGGCCGGCAACGGTGGCGGCCAGTGGTGGATCGAGGACCCGTACAGCTATGGCCCGGTGCTCGGACCGATGGACGATTATTTCATCGCCGAAGGCTCGCATCTGCGGCTGTTCGACAAGCTGGGCGCGCATCTGCTGCACCACGAGGGCGCCGATGGCGTGCACTTTGCGGTGTGGGCGCCCAATGCCCGGCGGGTGTGTGTGGTGGGAGATTTCAACGGATGGAACGGCCGCGCGACCGGCATGCGGATGCTCCGCGATACCGGCGTGTGGGAAATCTTCCTGCCCGGTGTGGCGGCCGGGCAGACCTACAAATATGCGATTGTCGGCGGCGACGGCGTGGCTTTGCCGCTGAAGGCGGATCCGTTTGCGTTTCGCGCCGAACTGCGGCCGGCAACGGCATCCATCGTTGCGCAGCCACCCGCCCATGCCTGGGGTGATGCGGCACACCGGGCTTTCTGGGCGGCGGCGGATGCGCGGGCGCAGCCGATTTCGATCTACGAAGTGCATGCCGGATCATGGCAGCGGGGGGACGATGGCGGGTTTCTCAGCTGGGATGCGCTGGCGGAGCGGCTGATTCCCTATGTGGTGGACATGGGCTTTACGCACATCGAATTCCTGCCGATCACGGAGCATCCCTATGATCCGAGCTGGGGCTATCAGACAACCGGCCTGTATGCGCCGACGGCCAGGCATGGCGAGCCGGAGGGTTTCGCGCGCTTTGTGGATGGCGCACACCGGGCTGGCGTTGGGGTGATCCTGGACTGGGTGCCGGCGCATTTTCCCGTGGATGCGCACGGGCTGGCGCGGTTCGACGGGACGGCGCTGTATGAGCATGCCGACCCGAAGCAGGGCTTTCATCCGGACTGGAAGACGGCGATCTACAATTTCGGGCGGCGCGAGGTGGCGGCATTCCTTGTGAACAACGCGCTGTTCTGGATGGAGGCCTATCATCTGGACGGTCTGCGCGTCGATGCGGTCGCCTCGATGCTGTATCTGGATTATTCGCGGCAGGATGGCGAGTGGGTGCCCAATGCCGATGGCGGCAACCACAATCTGGAGGCTGTTGCCTTTCTGCAGGAAACCAACACCCGCGTTTATGCAGCGAACCCCGGCGCCCTGATGATAGCGGAGGAATCCACCAGCTGGGCCGGCGTTTCGCAGCCGGTGCATGCGCGCGGGCTGGGCTTCGGGTTCAAATGGAACATGGGCTTCATGCACGACACGCTGCGCTATCTGGCGCGCCCGCCCGCGGACCGGAACTGCCACCATGACGAGATCACCTTCGGGCTGCTGTATGCCTGGAGCGAGAATTTCGTGCTGCCGCTGAGCCATGACGAGGTGGTGCACGGCAAGGGAACGATGCTGACGCGAATGGCGGGAGACGCGCACCAGAAGTTTGCCACGCTCCGGGCCTATTATGCCTTCATGTGGGGGTATCCGGGCAAGAAGCTGCTGTTCATGGGGCAGGAGTTTGGCCAGCAAGCGGAGTGGAACGAGGCCCGCGCGCTGGATTGGTGGCAGCTGGACGATGCGCGGCATCGCGGTGTGCAGGCGGTGGTCCGCGATCTGAACCGGCTGTATCGCAGGGAGGCGGCATTGCATGCGCAGGATTGCGCGCCGCAGGGGTTCGAGTGGCTGGTTGTGGACGACCGGGAGGGGTGCGTGTTTTCCTGGGTTCGGCGGGCGCCGGGGGCCGATGATGTGGTGGTGATCGCGCATTTCAGCGACGCCCTGCGGGAGGGCTATCGGCTGCGACTGCCTGAAGGCGGGCGGTGGCGGGAGGTGCTGAACACCGATGCCGCCGAGTATGGCGGGGCAGGGCGTGGCAACGGCGGTGCGGTTTATGCCGACGCCGACGCCATTGCGCTGATGACCTTGCCGCCGCTTTCGACAATATGGCTGTTACGGGAGGTCTGAGGGAGATTGGGATGGCGAAGCCGAGTGCGCCGATCGCGCGGGACACGATGGCATATGTGCTGGCCGGCGGACGCGGCAGCCGGCTCGCGGACCTGACCGAGCGGCGGGCGAAGCCGGCGGTGTATTTCGGCGGCAAGGCGCGCATCATCGACTTTGCGCTGTCGAACGCGTTGAACAGCGGCATCCGGCGGATGGGGGTGGCAACGCAATACAAGGCGCATTCGCTCATCCGGCATTTGCAGCGTGGGTGGAATTTCCTGCGTCCCGAACGCATCGAGAGCTTCGATATTCTGCCGTCAAGCCAGCGGGTGAGCGAATACCACTGGTATCAGGGTACGGCTGATGCGGTGTTTCAGAACATCGACATCATCGAAGGCTATGGCCCGGAATATATGGTGATCCTGGCCGGCGACCATGTCTACAAGATGGATTACGAGCAGATGCTGCAGCAGCATGTGCAGGCGGGCGCCGATGTGACCGTGGGCTGCCTGGAGGTGCCGCGGCTGCAGGCGCGCGAATTCGGCGTGATGCATGTGGACGCCAGCGGCCGCATCGTCGATTTTTTCGAGAAGCCGGCCGATCCGCCGGCGACGCCGGGCAACCCGGAGATGGCGCTGGCATCGATGGGACTTTATGTGTTCAACACGAAATTCCTGATTGCCGAGCTGCAGCGCGATGCCGACGATCCGCAATCCAGCCATGATTTCGGCAAGGACATCATCCCCTACATCGTGAAGCACGGCACCGCGGTGGCGCATCGATTCTCGGATTCCTGCGTGCGGGCGGATTCGGAAAGCGAGGCATACTGGCGCGATGTGGGGACGGTGGACGCCTATTGGGAGGCCAACATCGACCTGACGGACGTGATTCCGAAACTGGATATCTATGACCGCGCCTGGCCGTTGTGGAGCTATTCCGAAGTGACCCCGCCGGCGAAATTCGTGCACAATGAATTCAACCGGCGTGGCTCGGCGGTGGCGTCGCTCGTCTCGGGCGGGTGCATCATTTCCGGCGCTGCATTCCAGCGCAGCCTGGTGTTCACCGGCGTCCATGCGCACAGCTATGCCGCAGTCACCGAAGGGGTGGTGCTGCCATATTGCGAGATTGGCCGGAGCGCACGGCTGCACAAGGTGGTCCTGGATGCGCATGTTCGCATTCCCGATGGCCTGGTGGTGGGCGAGGACCCGGTGGCGGATGCGCAGCGCTTCTACCGCACGGAGAAGGGAGTTTGCCTGATCACCCAGCCGATGATCGAGCGGCTGGCGCTCTGATCGCATGCGGGTGCTCGCAGTCGCGTCCGAAATGTATCCGCTGGTGAAGACAGGCGGACTTGCAGATGTGGTGGGGGCTCTGCCGGGGGCGCTTGCGGCACACGGCGTGGAGGTGGTGACGCTGCTGCCGGGGTATCCGGCGGTGGTGCGTGGCCTTGTCGGCGCGAAGCCGGTGAAGCGCTATCCCGCGCTGTTCGGCGGGCCGGCGCGGCTGGTGCGCAGCGGCGGGCTTCTGGTGCTGGAGGCAGCCCACCTCTATGCCCGCGAGGGCGGGCCATATGCTGACGCGAGCGGCGCGGACTGGCCGGACAATCTGGCGCGTTTCGCGGCACTTGCGTGGGTGGCGAGCGATCTGGCCGGGGGCGGGGCGAAAGGATTTGCGCCCGATCTGCTGCATCTGCACGATTGGCAGGCTGCACTGGCTGCGGCCTATGTGCGCTTCGAGGGTGGGCGCGTGCCGACCGTTGTCACCATCCACAATCTGGCTTTTCAAGGGCGATTCGAGGCGAGCGGCTTCGCAAGGCTGGGGCTGCCGGCGGCGGCCTTCGGCATCGACGGGGTGGAATATTTTGGCGGTGTGGGCTTTCTGAAGGCGGGGCTGCGGTTTGCCGATGCCATCACATCCGTGAGCCCAACCTACGCGATGGAAATCCGCACGCCGGCGGTTGGCATGGGGCTGGACGGATTGCTGCGCGAGCGCGGCGAGCAGCTGCACGGGATATTGAACGGGATCGACCGGGAGGAATGGAATCCGGCGACGGACCGGCTGATCGCGGCGCGCTATTCGGCGGCCAGGCCGGCTGCGCGGGTGCGCAACAAGCCCGCGGTGGAAGCATTGTTCGCGCTGTCGCCGGGGGATGGGCCGATCTTCTGCGTGGTGAGCCGGCTGACCTGGCAGAAGGGGATGGACCTTCTGGTGGAAGCATTGGACGACCTTGTGGCAGCGGGCGGGCGGCTGGCACTGCTGGGATCGGGTGACCGGGCAATCGAAGGGGCGATGCTGGCAGCGGCAGCCCGGCATCCGGGGAAAATCGGCGTGCGTATCGGCTATGACGAGGCGGTCTCGCACCAGCTGCAGGCCGGCGCCGACGCCATTCTGGTGCCGTCGCGAACCGAACCTTGCGGGCTGACGCAGATGTATGGCCTGCGCTATGGCTGCGTGCCGGTGGTCGCGCGGACGGGCGGGCTTGCTGACACGGTGATCGATGCAAATGAAGCGGCGGTTGCGGCCGGGGTGGCGACGGGGCTGCAGTTCGCGCTGGAGGATGCAGAGAGCGTGCGCCAGGCGGTGCGGACGGCCGTGGCGCTGCATGCGAACCGCGATGCCTGGTGCGCAATGCAGCGGGCTGGAATGCGAGCGGATTTTTCCTGGGGCCGCAGTGCGGGGCGCTATGCAAGCCTTTTTTCGCAAGTCATTGCGGCGCGGGGGTGATGCGGCTGGGGGCGGTGCCGGTGCCGGGGGGCA
>JBBRKH010000163.1:0-5585 GCA_038217965.1 Sphingomonadales bacterium
CCAACTTCAGGCCCTCTGTCATCCGGCATATCCTGCCGCCGGATGTTTCATCCGGCATACTGCTGCTGGCGGATGTTTCATCCGGCATATCCTTCTGGCGGATGGCTCATCCGGCGCATCCTTCTGGCGGATGGCTCATCCGGCACATCCTTCTGGCGGATGTTTCATCCACCGGTCATCGACATGTGCCGCCCGACTGCGGGTGCCGCATCCCGCCGCTCGATGACGAAATCATGGCCCCTTGGCTTCCGCCGCATGGCATCGTCCAGCGCGGCATCCAGCGCCTGGGCGCCGCCATCGCGCAGCAGGTCGCGCAACTCCACCCGATCCTCCTGCCCCAGACACATGAACAGCGTCCCTGTTGCAGTCACCCGCACGCGGTTGCAGCTTTCGCAAAAATTGTGGGTAAGCGGTGTGATAAAGCCCAGCGTCTGCCCGGTTTCGCGCACACGCACGGTGCGCGCCGGCCCGCCTGTCTGCGCTGCGATGTCCTGCAACGTCCAATGTTCCGACAATCGCCGCCGAACCGCATCGAGTGGCAGATAGCGGTCCGTGCGGTCTTCCTCGATCTGGCCGAGCGGCATGGTCTCGATGAAGGTAAGGTCGTGGCCATGCTGTGCCACCCAGGCGATCATCGGCTCGATCTCGTCCTCGTTCAGCCCTTTGAGCGCCACCATGTTGATCTTCACCCTGAGGCCCGCTGCCTTCGCCGCAGCAATGCCGTCCAGAACAGGGCCAATCTCCCCGGTGCGGGTAATCGCCCGAAAGCGGGCCGGATCCAGGCTGTCCAGGCTGACATTCACCCGCCGCACACCGGCTGCAAAAAGACTTTCGGCAAAGCGCGCCAGCTGGCTGCCGTTGGTGGTCAGCGTCAGCTCGTCCAGCCCATGCCCCAGGTGCCGCCCAAGCCGTTGCACCAGTTCCAGAAAGCCCCGCCGCACCAATGGTTCACCGCCGGTCAGCCGCAGCCTGGACACGCCGCGCGCTACGAAGGCGGTGCCGATGGCATCCAGCTCCTCGATCGTGAGGACATCGCGTTTCGGCAGAAACTGCATGTCCATCGGCATGCAGTAGCCGCAGCGAAAGTCGCAGCGATCCGTAACCGACAGGCGCACATAGCTGATGCGCCGGCCGAAGCCGTCGATCAGCGGGCGATCATGCGCCGGTTCTGCGGAGGCAACCATCAGACCTCTTTAAGCGGTTGCCGCGGCGACCACAAAGCCGAAAAAGCACGCCTATCCATCGGCCGATTCGCCGGTCGCCCGTTCGATCGCAACGCTTGCGGTGAACCCCAGCACCACGGTGGAAAGCAGGATGGCAAAGGCGATGATCGCCCACAGCGCCTCGACATCGGCCAGCTCCACATGCGTTGCGGCATAGCCAAGATAATACAGCGATCCGATGCCGCGAACACCGTAGGTGGCAACCGTCAGCCGCTCGCGGCCCTTGAGCGTGGTGCCGCCAAGCGAAACCCAACCGGCCACCGGTCGCACCAGCAAGATCAATGCCGCCGCGATCAATGCCCCCTGCCACGACAGGTGCGGCAGCAAGCCAGGCAGGGCCGCCCCCAGCGACACCAGCAGAAGCGCCGTCAGCGAATGCTCGATCGCCTCGGCAAAATCATGCAGGCGTGTGTGATAAGCATGCCGCGATTCGCCCTGCCGCAGTGTGATGCCGGCCACGAAAGCCGCAATGAAACCATAGCCTTCCAACAGTTCGATGATGCCATAGGTTGCCAGCACCCCGGCCAGCGCCACGATCCCCGCGCCGGTTTCGGCAAGCGAATTGCCGCGCGGCCAGTCGAACAACAGCCGCGCCAGCAGCCATCCGATTCCGGCACCGCCTGCGGCCCCCACCAGAATGCGATAGCCGACATCGCGCCACAGCCAGTCCAGCATTACCGCGCCGGTAAATCCGCCAGCCCCGGCAACCGCAATCGCCAGCAGCACGAAGGGAAATGCGAGGCCGTCGTTCAACCCTGCCTCGGTTGTCAGCGCAAAGCGCACCGGGTGCTCGCCGCCCTCCTGAGGTGGCCCCACCTGCACATCGCCGGCCAGTACGGGATCGGTCGGTGCCAGCACCGCGCCCAGCACCAGCCCGCCTGCCAGCGTCATGCCGCCCAGCGTCCAGCCCAGCCCTGCCACCGCCAATATGGTGAGCGGCATGGCCACCACCAGCAGTCGGACGGTGGGCTTCCAGCGCGCCATGCTGGAGAGATTGTCGATCCTGAGGCCAACCCCGAACAGCCCGATGATGAGACAAAGCTCGCTGGCAATCGTCCACACACCGGGATTGGAAATCGGCGAAATCGCAGCCGGCATTCCCGGCACTGCGGCAAACGCCAGCCAACCGAGCCCGATCAGCAGCGCTGACGCAGCCGGCTCCCGCCCGGAAACCCAGCGCGGCAGCCAATAGGCCAGGATGATGGCAAAGCCGACCGCCGCCAGCAGTACATGATAGGCAGAAAATTCGAACACACGGCACTTCCATCAGCGCAACCCGGCGCAGGCTTCAACCAGCAGGGTGTCGATTGGTTCAAGACCCCCATCGACGCACGATTGCAACAAGTTGTTAACCACAGTCTCACATCTCTCTCACAGTCCCGTCACATCCACTCCCTAGTTTTCGGCCGTGAGGAGTCGGTGGCTGAGTCGCCCCGACAGACCATCCGGGAGACGGGCATGACACAGGCTTTGATCAAGACTTCGGTTGAGCGGCGCACCCTTTTGAAGGGTGGAGCCACCATTTCGCTTGCCGCGCCATTCGCGGCCATCATGAATGCGCAGGCCACTGCCAGCGTCAACGGCTCCGGCGAACAGACCGCGCCCGTCGCCAGCCCCTATGGCCCGATCTCGCCGGTGCGGGATCTCGCCACCGGCCTCTTCCTGCTGCAGCTGCCCAAGGGCTTTTCCTACCGTTCGATGTCGTGGACCCGCGACATGATGAGCGACGGCCAGCGCTGCGCCGGCAACCATGACGGCATGGCGGTCGTGCAGATGACCGGCGGCCGCACGCCGGAAACCATCCTCATCCGCAACCATGAGGTGGGCGCCGGACCGCGCCTCGAAGTTCCCGGCGGCGTTTACGACACCGTCAACATCGGCGCGGATTTCGCCGGCGGCGGCTGCACCATCCTGAAAATCCGCAACGGCCAGCTGGTCGATCATCGCGCCGGTATCGGCGGCACCATCGTCAACTGTGCCGGTGGTCGCACGCTCTGGAACAGCTGGATCACCTGCGAGGAAACCACCACCAATCTCACCGCATCCGGCGGCAAGAAGCACGGTTACAACTTCGATGTGCCGACGAACCCCGGCATGACCAGCCCGGTGCCTCTCGTTGCGATGGGCCGCTTCAGCCACGAAGCGATCGCCACCGATCCCACGACCGGCTACATCTACGAAACGGAAGACGCGCGGAACATTTCCGCCTTCTATCGCTTCAAGCCCGCCAACACGTCGCGCACCTATCGCTCGCTGGAAGACGGCGGCGTGCTGCAGGCTGCCAAGGTGGTCGGCACCGATCGCGCCAATCTGCTGGCGCTGGCCGGCGTCAGGGTCAGCGATGTGGTGAAGGTGGGGGACAGTTTCGCCATCGAATGGGTGACGATCGCCGATCCCGATGCCAACCCGGCCCCCTACACCGAAACCGGACCCGACACGACCGCCTACAGCGCCGTCTCCGGCCCCTACAGGCAGGCCCGCGAAGCCGGCGCGCTGCGTATGAGCCGCGGCGAAGGCATCTGGTGGGATCACACCAGCGACTGCATGTATGTCGTCGACACCAGCTTCGGCTACGAAGCGGGCGGTGCCCGTCGCGCCGGTCGCGGCCTTGGTGCGGTCTGGGCCTATCACCCGGATCGCGGCGCTCCAGACAAGGGCCGCCTCACGCTCGTCTATGCCGCAGCAGTCCGGGTCGCCGGCAACAATCCCGACAACATCACCGTCAGTCCGCGCGGCGGGCTCGTCACCTGCGACGATGGAGCGAGCGTGGTTGATGAATTCGGCGCCGGCCAGCGCATGATGGGCTTCCGCGACGATGGCCTTGCCTACATTTTCGCCAAGAACAATGTGCAGCTTTCGCCTGCGGATCTCGCAAAAATCGGCCGCACAGGACAAATTGGCGCAAACGACTATCGCGGCGCAGAATTCGCCGGCGCCTGCTTCGACTGGTCCGGTCGCACCCTGTTCGCCAACATTCAAACTCCCGGCATCACCTTTGCCATCAGCGGCCCGTGGGGCGCCGGCAACCTGTAGTTTCCCGTTTCGAAAGGCCAACCCATGCGCAACACGCTCATCGCCTTGCTGCTGCTCGCAGCATCGCCAGCCGCCGCCGTCACCGTCACCGGCATTTCCGCCTCCGGCCTGAACAGCGGATCGGTGTTCAACGCCGCGCCCGGCCTCCTGGAGCTCGATGTCGCAATCTACGAATTCACGCCAATCGTCTTCACCCTGCTCGGCGAAGATGCTGATGGCGGAAGCTTTGCAATGAACACTGCGGTGGATATTTTCACCGGGGTTCAACTGGGCAAGAATGTCGGCAAGCTTTCGCTGACGCTCGGCGGATCCAGCTTCATCACCATCGGCGGCGTCGTCCCGGCATTCTCCATCCCCGGTCTGGAGCTGGTCGGCAACACCCTCACGATCACCTTCAAGCCCGATGGCGAAGCCTTCGGTGTCCTGCTCGGCAGCCTTGGCGGCGGCAGCGATTTCCGCATCGGCGTGCCGGATGTCGGCCAACCCTTCACCCTCACTTTCAACGCCGTTGCCGTTCCGGAACCGGCCAGCTGGGCGATGATGATCGCCGGCTTCGGCTTTGTCGGGGCGGTTGCGCGCCGCCGCCGCCGCGTCAGCGTCCTTTGCTCCTGAACACCCCCGGCGGCGGTCTCTGCGCAGCAGGCGCGGGGGCCGCCGCCGGCTTCTCCCCCGCCCCCCGGGCAACTTGCGCCAACCCCCGGGCAAGCGACAATGCACCCTGCATCCGCGCTGTCGCATTGCCGAAATCGCGCGCCAGAAAAAGCTTCTGGTCCGGCCGCAGCCTGGCTGCCCCCTTCAACCGGTTCAGATAGTCCACCAGTCCCGCCGGATTGGGGAAACGGTTGTCGGCAAAGGTCACGAGCGCGCCCTTTGGGCCAACTTCGATCTTCTGGATATGCGCCATGCGCGCGGCGTTGCGTGCCTCCACGATGCGCAGAAGATTGGCCGCCGGCTCCGGCAGTGGTCCGAAGCGGTCGATCATTTCGGCGGCGAACGCCTCCAGATCGGCCTTCTCGCGCAGGTCCGCCGCGCGGCGATACAATGCCATCCTGAGCGCCAGATCGGGCACATAGTCTTCCGGAATCAGCACCGGTGCATCGACGGAAATCGTCGGGCTCGAAGGATCCGCCGGCGGCCGAAGCCCGCGCGCTTCCGCTTTGGCGGCCAGAATCGCGTCTTCCAGCATGGATTGATAGAGTTCGAAGCCCACCTCGCGGATATGCCCGGATTGCTCGTCGCCCAGCAGATTGCCGGCGCCGCGCTGGTCCAGATCGTGGCTGGCAAGCTCGAATCCGGCGCCAAGCGAATCCAGGCTCGCCAGCACATGCA
>JBBRKH010000164.1:0-5585 GCA_038217965.1 Sphingomonadales bacterium
TTCGACGCTCATCGCGTTCATCCGCGGGGTCGGCCAGCAGGATCCGCTCTGGGGCTTCGAGCCCGGCGTCGGCCTGTATGTCGACGATGTCTATGTTGCCCGGCCGCAGGGCGCCGTGCTCGATATCTTCGATGTGGAGCGTGTGGAAATCCTGCGCGGACCGCAGGGCACGCTCTATGGCCGCAACACCATCGGCGGCGCGATAAAATATGTCACCCGGCGGCTTGGCGACGAGCCGATGCTCAGCGTGCGCGGTGCCTATGGCAGCTACAATCAGATCGATCTTGTCGGCAAGTTCGCGCTGCCGCTGGGTGACAGCTTTGCCATCGGTGGCGCAGTCGCCTGGCTGCAACGCGACGGCTACGGCGAAAACCTCACCACCGGCGTCGATCAGTATGACAAGGACGTGCTCGCCGCCCGCCTGTCTGCCGAGTTCGCCCCGACGGACGACATCCTGATCCGCGTCGCCGGTGACCGGACCGAAGACAAGTCCAACCCGCGCCATGGCACCCGGCTCGTCGGGAACGGCGGGATCGCGGCCTTCCAGCCGACCGAATCCGTTTACGACACCCGTGCCGGCATCGGCGACGACAACAAGGTCGTCACCCAGGGCATATCGCTGACTGCTGAAATCGGCTTCAGCGACACGTTGACCTTCAAGTCCATTTCCGCATACCGCGATGGCCGCACGGACACGCTCATCGATTTCGACAACACAGTCGGCCCCGTGCTCGACATTCCAGCCTTTTATGAAGATCGGCAGTTCACCCAGGAAGTGCAGTTGCTCATCGAAAGCGACCGGCTGCAAGGCGTTGTCGGTGGTTTCTACCTGAATGGCCGCGCCGAGGGCGCATTCGATACGGTGCTGGGTCTGGCCAACCTCACCACCCTCACCCAGGGCGAAGTGAAAACCAAATCCATCTCGCTTTTCGGCGACTTTTCCTTCGATCTCACCGAGCAGTTCAAGGTAAGCGCCGGTCTGCGCTGGACCAGGGACGACAAGACCGGCACCGTGTTTCGCCGCAACTACACCGGCATTCGCTCGCCGGTGTTCGGCAATCCCGCCGCTGTCCCCGGCCTCATTCGGTCGAACTATACGAACGATCGCAGCGACGAGAAATTCACGCCCCGGGTATCGCTCAGCTATCAGCCCAACGACGACATGAACCTGTATGCAAGCTGGGGCCGCGGCTTCAAATCCGGCGGCTTCGACATGCGCGGCGATGTCATCCTCACCCCCACGACCGTCAACGGATACGAACCGGAAACCATCGACAGCTGGGAAGTCGGCATGAAGGGCGCTTTCCTCGATCGCACCCTTTTCCTCAACGTGGCGGGCTTCTATTCCGACTACAAGGACCAGCAGATCACCATCCAGGTGCCCAATGTGTCGGGCGGCATCGCCAGCTTTGTGGACAATGCGGGCAAGGGCGTGATCTACGGCCTGGAGATCGAGGCGCGGGCCATCCCCACCCGCAATCTGCAGGTCGTTGCCGCCTTTGGCTACACCAATGCCGACTACAAGGAATTCTTCACTTTCATTGCCGGCGGCACAACACCGATCGACGTCTCCGACCAGCGCGCCTTCCAGAACACCCCGGAGTTCGTTGCCAATGCGTCTGCCACGTGGGGGATAGATGTCGGCGGTGGCCGCCTCTCGCTCACCCCGGCAATTGCCCTGCGATCGGCACAGCAGATGTTCGAAATTGCCGTTCCGCTGCTCGATCAGCAAGCCACCGTGCTGATCGATGCGTCCGCCAGCTGGACCAATGCGGACGGTCGCTTCACCTTGGGTGTGCACGGCCGCAATCTCACGGACGAGCGCTACCGGGTCGGCGGCTACAACTTCCCCGGCGCGCTGTTCGGCAATTCGATCATCGGCTATTATGGCCCGCCGCGCACCGTCGCCGTGACCGCCGAGTTCAAGATTTTCTGAGCCTCGCATACATAGATCAGTGAAAAGGCCCGCCGAATGCCAATTCGGTGGGCCTTTTGTGTACGCAACATCAACATGCGCTACGGGGCCGGTTCACCCCGTCTCCGCGGCCCGCTGTCCCCGTCGTGCTGCACCATTCGCTGCAGACGGTCGCGGCCGCGCGCCGCATCCTCCACAAAAGCCTTGCGATCGGCGAACGACAGCTTCTGAAGCGCCGACAGCATCCCGGCCTGACGCCTTGCCTGCTGCGCATCCACCAGCTTGCGCTCGGCATCCATGGCCTGCTTCAAGGCCCGCGCGTCGAGTGTTTCGGCAGACAGTATGGCCGCCACCTTGTCGCGGGCGGCCTTGAGCTTCGGCCGATCACCCGCACCGGCCTGTTCGCGCATCGCCTGCCGCAAAATTGCGCGACCTTCCGGCGACACATTGCCGAACATCCGCTGCACCGGCGCACTTTCCCGCGGTTCACCACCGCCGGCCAACGGGCCACCGCTCTGTGCGTTTGCAGGCACTGCCAGTAGTCCGGCGACTGCAAGCGCTTTCAGACTGATCCGGATCATATCAGAAGCTCCTCGTCGGCGGTGGGCGTGTAGAGCAGCGCAAAGCTGGCCTGGCCGGCAAAATCGCCATCCGGCACTTCTGCAACCACTTCAGGCCCGAACGCGCCAGTCGCATCGGTGCCCGGAACGGCAAATATGATCGCCGCCGCAACGGAGGCGGCAATGGCGCCACCGGCCGCAGCCCAGGGCAACCAGTGCCGCAGGCCTTGGCCTTTCTGCTGCGAAATCTGCCCGGCGTGCAGCATGATGCGTTCAACAGCATCGGCATCCGCCTTGTCATGACGCGCCCAGGCCGAAAGGGCTGCATCAACGCTGTTGTCCATTTTCTCGTCGATCATCTCGAAATCCAGTCTGCTGCGCCCAATGCCACCAATCGTTCTTTCAAGGCACTCCGTCCGCGCAGCAGCAATCCCTCGACCGCCTTTTCGCTCGCCCCCAATGCCGTTGCAATTTCCGCCATCGATAGCCCTTCGCCATGAAAAAGCGACAGGGCCGCGCGCTGCCTGGCCGGCAGAAAAGCCGCCGCAGCCTGCACGCGCATGGCGATGTCGGCACTTTCCGCCAGCCGGTCCGGCCCCGGCAGCGGATCGGCAACCATGTTCGCATCATCCAGCGGCGCCACCAGTCGCACCCGCCGCTTGCTGTCCAGTATGATGTTCATCAGCATCCGACGCCACCAGGCACCAAAGCTTCCGCGCCGCTCGTCGAACTTTCCGGCCTCTCGCCACAGCCGGGCCAACGCTTCCTGCACCGCATCTTCCGCCGCAGTCGCATCGCCCAGCACCCGCGTTGCCAGAGCAAGAGCAGGCTTCACCAAAATCCGGGCCAACTGAACGAAAGCAGCCGCATCGCCGGTAGCCACCTTCAGCACAAGCAGCGCTTCGGGTTCCTTCGCAGTGTCGGCGCTTGCAGGGCTGGTCATCGCATGCACAGCGGCCTTACGCGACAGTCGCCCGGTTTCCCCCGCAGGAGGACAGTTGCGCCAGTCAGCCTTCGCCGCCGCTCCGCGCGCCCACTTCCCAATGCTGGCCTTTCAGCAACAGGGCGTTGAAATCCGCCACCTTGCCGCTGGTTGCCTTTTCCAGCTGGGCGTCCATGGCAGCATCGAAGCTTTCCGCAGGATCGCAATAAAGCACACCCTGCGCCACCGGAAATGCGGGAAAGGGCATGTCGATCAGCATCTGCGCGATTGCCTTGTTGGTTTCGTCGTGCACGATCACGTCCGCGACGTCGCCGTCTGTCACCGTCACCACTTCCAGCCGCAGCGTCTCGCGGTTCAGATGCAGCCCGCGCGTTCCGCCGGCAAACAACATCGGCTGGCCATGATCCAGCCAGATCTGCGTGTGCGAGGCGGTTTTCTTCGCAGTGAAGGCATCGAACACCGCATCATTGTAGACAACGCAGTTCTGATAGATTTCAACAAACGACGTGCCCTTGTGCAGATAGGCGCGTTTCAGCACTTCGGGCAGCTGCTTCTGCGCGGTGTCGATGGTGCGCGCGATGAAGCGCGCGCCGGCCCCGAGCGCAAACGCACAGGGTTTCACCGGCGCATCGATGGAGCCGCCCGGCGTGGAGGGCGAGCGCGTCCCCATGCGCGACGTGGGCGAGGCCTGACCCTTGGTGAGCCCGTAGATTTCGTTGTTGAACAGCAGCAGCTGCACATCCAGATTGCGCCGCAAAAGATGCAGCATATGGTTGCCGCCGATGGACAGCCCATCGCCGTCGCCGGTGATGATCCACACATCCAGAGCAGGATTGGCGAGCTTCACACCCGTTGCCACCGCCGGCGCCCGGCCGTGGATGGTGTGAAACCCGTATGTCTCCATATAATAGGGAAAGCGCGAAGAGCAGCCGATGCCGGAGACGAACACCGTATTCTCCGGGCGCGCCCCCAACTCCGGCATGGTGCGCTGCACCGCCTTCAATACGGCATAGTCGCCACACCCCGGGCACCAGCGCACCTCCTGATCCTAAGCCCAGTCATCCGGCTTGGTCGCGGCCACGATTTTGGTGAGTTCGTTCATTGTCAGTCCTCAGGCGGATTTTCGTACGGAATGCAGGCGGTCGCGTATCGCGGCATCGATAAAGTCCGCATTATTGTTTGATACTTTGCCAATCTGACGAAGCAAAGAGACATTGATCGGCACGCCAAGTGTTTCAATTGAGTCGGGAATATTGACGAGGATCGGAACGACGTCGATCCATTCTTCACCGTCATCAAGCTCGTCGGGGTCATCAAGCTCCAGCCTCACCCGGTCCAATGTCACTTCTGTCGGCTCCGGAATTGCAAAGCCTTCTGCAACCATGAGTTCGACATGGCCTTGCAGTGCTTCATGCGCCGACGCGATCAACTCACCGACCGTGTCCGCAGTGGAAATACATCCCCAAAAGTCCGGAAACACGATCCCGAGGCTGCTTGGTCCGCGGCAGACTGCTCCGTAATAGACCGCATGTGTCATGGCATTTTCCTCAGCCGCACCCCGGCTTGCCGCTCGATGGATCGTATGGTCTTTATCGGTACATCCTTTTTCGGGTGCGGAACAGTCACCTTGCCGTCCTTGGCCGCATGCTTGTAATGCCGGTGGCTTCCTTCTTGCGAAACGGCAAACCAGCCATCGGCCAAAAGCCCGTTGATAATGTCTCTGCTATGCATTGAAGGCTCCGATCATGAGCTTCCCAATACATTACCGGTTCGCTGGCATGCGCACCCACCCCCCAATCCCTCATTGCCCAGATAGCATCCCCGCAATGGCGTCCTCTATCTCGACAATCTTGAATGGCTGCCCACTCACCTTGCTCAGCGGCCGCGCATCCACCAGAAACTGATCCCGCAGCAGCGTTTTCAACTGCCCGGTGTTCATCTCCGGCACCAGCACCCTGTCATAGCTTTTCAGCAATGCCCCCAGGTTCGACGGCATCGGCCAGATATGGCGGATATGGATATGGCTCACATCCTGCCCCTTCGCCCGCGCCCGCATCACCGCCTGCCGGATCGGCCCTGCGGTCGATCCCCAGCCCACCACCACCAACTTGCCGCCCGGTTCGCCGATATCGATCTGCTGCTCCGGAATATAGCGCGCCATGCCATC
>JBBRKH010000165.1:0-5579 GCA_038217965.1 Sphingomonadales bacterium
TGCCGATCTCGCCACGCTGACGCAAAAGCTGGAAGCGCGGCTCGAGCAGACGCCCGACGATCCCGAAGGCTGGCGTCTGCTGGGGGGCAGCCATTTTTCGCTGGGCAATTTCGATCGCGCGGTGCTGGCCTTCCAACGCGCCGTGGCGCTGCGGCCCGAAGATGTTGAGACCGTATCCGCACTTGGCGAGGCTCAGGTCCAGGCAGCCAGCGGCACCGTCACGCCCGCCTCCCGGGAAACCTTCCGCAAAGCGTTGGCGCTTGACGGCAAAGACATCCGCGCCCGCTATTTTCTCGCGGCCGGTCTCAATCAGGATGGCGATGCCGTCGGCGCAGTTGCCGCATGGGTGAGCCTGCTGCGCGATGCACCCGCCGACGCACCCTGGGCGGTGGAACTGCGCCAGCTGGTGTCGCAGCGTGCAAAGGAAGCAGGCATTGCCCTGCCGGCGCAATTCGCATCAGCATCGCCTGCAGCGCCACCCGGCCCGGATGCGGCGCAGGTTGCAGCCGTGCAGGCAATGCCACCGGCCGACCAGCAGGCGATGATCCGCGCCATGGTCGATGGGCTGGAAGCGCGCCTTCAGGCGACCCCCAACGATCCAGAAGGCTGGAAACGGCTGATCCGCGCGCGGATGGTGCTGGGGGAGCCGGAGCGGGCGCAATCAGCGCTCGATAGCGCCACTGCCGCTCTCCCCGCCGACGCCGCCGAGCTGCGTGCGTTTGCCAAAGAAAATGCGGTCCCGACGCAGTAGAACGATCCGCAGTCCCGCCAAAAGCCGGGACCTCCCGAAGATCCCCGCCGCCGCGCAACTTTCAAGCGGACCTACTGCACTGCTTCGGTCACCGCCGCCGCCCTCACCCGGTCGGCGGCAGACGAAGCCACCAAGGCAACGGCGTCGGCCGCTTGCGTCGGCATCGTCACCGCCACCGCACGCACTGTGCCCGGCGTGCGCGCCGATGCCGCCAGCACCGTTGTTCCGTTTGCTGCCACGGCCACATTGGGATCGCGCAGCGACGGATTGTCCGCAAGCATCGAGACGCCGCCCAGCGGCTTGTTCGCACCCTGGTGGCAGGTTTCGCAGTTCACCTTGAAGGGATCGCCCGTCGGCCCCAGCCGGTGTGCGGGAAACACGCCCTTCAGCGGCGTGATGTAGTCGTCGTTGATATTGCGCACCATCCGGATGCCATACCAGGCACCCACCCGCTGCTCGCGGCTCCATGCGCCGAAATTCTGCGTATTGTGGCAGAAAGTGCAGTTCACCCCGAGCGATGATGACATGTGCATCATCAGTCCATATGTCGCTTCTGTGGCCTGGATTGATGTGGTGTTGTCGGCTGTCGGGTGAATGCCTTTGGAGCTCACGCGGATCTTCTCATCGCCGACCAGCAGCTTTTCGAACGGCGTGTGCGGCAGCGATGAATAGGCCACCGTCGGCGACGGCTTGTTCTGGCCCATGTTGTTGCCAAGAATGCCGCTCGGCCGCGCCGGCGCGTTCGTCCAGTAATAGTCCGGCACGCCCTTGCCGCGGTGGCAGGTGTAGCAGGTCACGCCCGTCTGCTTCACATGGCTGGTCCATGTTGTGTTGATGGTGCGGTTCATCTGCAGCATCTTGCGGGCAACGACCTTCTGATACACTTCATCCGACGCCATGTTTTCAGGATTGTGGCAATAGTTGCACCCGAGCTCCGGCGGCGCCACCCAGGCGGTGATGTTGATCATCAGGAGGTTGAACTCCTCGGTGCTGATGTCGCCGAGCACCTGCAAATTCTCGTAACTGTCCCGAGCTCGGGGACCATCGCGATTTTCCAGCGGATAGGGAGACTCCGGCGGCACCCCCGGAGCGGATACCACGCGGGGGTTGACGACTCCTTCCATCCCGGCGCCGCGCGGACCCCACTGGCTGGTTTCCTTGCTGCCGATTTCGCAGCCCGCCAGCAGCAGGGGCATTGCCAGCAATGCGCCCAGAGCAAGAGGCGACTTGAGCGGCTTGCCGGACATGGTTTTCATTGCGGTGCCCCTTGCAGAGTGCTCGGATCGACGATGCCGGTCGGCGGATACTGCGTGGCATAGCCATGTTCGACCGCAAAGAGATACCAGTTGTCGACCACCGTGCCCGTCAGCAGAATGCCGATGCCGCCGGTGAGCGTTGTCAGCACAGCAAACCA
The DNA here is from genome assembly GCA_038217965.1 of Sphingomonadales bacterium. Lineage (GTDB taxonomy): Bacteria > Pseudomonadota > Alphaproteobacteria > Sphingomonadales > Sphingomonadaceae > Sandaracinobacteroides. The sequence continues at coordinate 2,166 of JBBRKH010000165.1, forward strand.
CCAGGCCCAGCGGTGAATGGATTCCATCGTCGCGTTGAAACCCATCGTCCAGCGCCAGAACAGCGCAGCGCGTTCTGACGCAGTCCCGCGATCGGTGATCTGCTCTATCTCGCGCTCGCCGCCATAGCGGCCGACCGCAAGAATGGTCGCGCCGTGCATCGCAAACAGCAGGGTAGAGCCATAAAGGAAGACGATCGAGAAGCAGTGGAAAGGATTGTAGAACAGGTTGCCGTAGCGAATGGAAAAGGCTGCCGTCCAGTCGAGGTGCGGGAAGATGCCGAACGGCACCGCCTCTGCCCAGCTTCCCATCAGCAGCGGCCGGATGAAACCGAGCACCAGATAGAGCCAGATAGCGGCCGCAAACGCCCAGGCCACATGCGTGCCCATGCCCAGTGCGCGCGCCCGTCGATAGGTGCGGGCCCACCAGAGGATGATGGAGGTGGTGAGGAAGAAGCCTGCCATCAGCCACCAGCCACCTTCGGCCAGCGGCGGAATGCTCAAGCCGTATTTCGGCGCCGGCGGCTCCAGAGCCAGCCAAAACAGCTGCCGCACGAACTGCACCGGATCCCAGTTCACCGACGCGAACATGTTGAGCCCGATGATCTCGAAGGCGATCAGCCCGCAGACGATCGAGGCCACACCCAGCCGGCCAAGATAAATCGGCCCGAGCTGCGCATTGGCAAACAGCCCCATCAAATAGCTGTATCCGGCCGTTTCGGTGCGTGGAAAATCGCCATGCGGCAGCGGCGGCCCGGTTTCGATGGGTCCGCGGATTTGAACCTGGGTGAAAATATTCTGGTAACCCATCGAACTTCTCCCTCTCAGCTCCAGATCGGCAGATTGAGCCACCAGGTCCACCACTCGGGCCAGCCGCGTGTCCAGAACGGTCCGCTGATGATGATGCAGATGGCGCTCCAGAAGCCGGCAGACAGGGCCAGGAACAGTCCAAGCCGGTGGATCCCGAGTTCGCCGACCGAATAGCCGAGAATGTCGCGGAAAAAGGTGTCTTCATATTCCGGGCTGCGCACCGTTTCGCCCTTGGCCGGGTTGGTCGACGACAAGATGAGCGAGCCGTGCAGGGCGAGCGCGAAAGTGGTGGTGAAGAAGAAGGTCACCGCCAGCATGTGCGCCGGATTGTAGTGGAAATGCAGATACTGGTAGCCGGTGTTGGACACCCAATCGAGGTGGCTGAAGATGCCATAGGGGAAGCCATGACCCCAGGCGCCCAGCAGCAGCGGCCGGATGATCACCAGCGACACATAGGCGAAGATTGCCACCCCGAAGGCGAACGGCACATGATAGCCGATGCCGAGTTTGCGGCAGATTTCCACCTCCCGCAGCGCCCAGCTGACAAAGGCACCCACCGCGCACATGGTGATGATCTGCCAGAGCCCACCTTCCAGCAGCGGTGCCCAGCCCAGACCGTAGCTCAGATCGGGCGGCGCGATGTTGATGAGCCACGGGTTCCAGGTTGGCCCCATGGCTGCGCCGTAGAAGATGAGCGCTGTGCCCAATGTCGTGAAGAAGAGCGTCGTGACGCCGAAGAAGCCGACGTAAAATGGCCCCACCCAGAAATCGAACAGGTCGCCGCCAACAAGCGTGCCCCCTCGGACCCGGTATTTCCGTTCAAAACTCAGCAGCGCCATCGCGCGTTCCTCCGCTCTTTTCGCGAATTGTGCCGCGAAAGATGCTTGCATTCAGTGTCTGCGAGGGTGGCGGAGCCCGGCAGCGGCCTCCGCCTTATCCTCACATCGGGTAAGCGTTTAACCTGCCTGAACGTCAGGCGTCATTGCTGCTGCAGCAACCGCAGCGGGTGCCGCAGCCTGCGAACCATCAAGCCAGTTGAACCGGTTCGTGCTCAGCAGGATGAAGTGAATCAGCACTGCAAGGACGAACAGGAAGATGAAAAGACCCACCAGCGTGCGGCGGGGATCGAAAATAAGCCAGATTCTCCACATGATCGTCTCTCCTCAGGAAGCCGGGGTCACAACAGGCGCGGCTGCCACCTGGGTAGCGGTCGATGCCATTGAATAGCCATCAGGACCGGGCAGCCACGGCCGCCAGGACCACACGAGGAAGTGGGCGATGATCGCCACTATCGTGAAGATGATGAAGCTGGTGACGAAGAGCTTGTGGAACTCCTGCGCCTCCTGCGGGGTGAGATAGGTCCCCATCCCCATTTTGTCGTCTCTGTTGTCGCTCATGTCTTGGTCTCCACTCTACCCGCGGTAAGGAGAGCGTCACCGCGTCCCCTGGCGGCATCCACGCGACGACTGCCGCCGCGAAGAAGCTTGAGCGCCGGCACGTCGGCGCTGCTGTCCGATGGTGCCGGGCCGCTCATGCCGCCCGGCTTTCCTGAAACACATGGTGAAGCCGCTCCGGCGTCACCTTCGCCTCGCCTGCTGCACGGGCGGCGCGCTCGGCCGCATCGCGCAGCCGCTTGGCCGCCGATATGCGCACAAGCACGGGCTCGCGCTCGACGATCGCGTCGAGGTCGGCCTTGGCATCCTCTTCCCACTGCAGTTCCACATGCTGCCGGGCCGGCGTTGCCTCCACCTGGTCCATCTGGCTGGCCAGCGGCAGGATGAAGAACAGCGCGTCGAACAGCGCGTTGCAGACTTCCTGAACCAGATAGGTGGCACCCGAATAGCCCATGAAGGGCGAACCGGTATGACGGCGAATGGCAGCCCCCGGGAAGCTGGCGGGCACATAGATCGACCGGCTGCCGAGTTCGGCCATGTACATCCGCTCGTTATAGCTGCCGAACAGGATCAGCGGCGGGTTGGTCTTGATCGCTTCGATTACCGCTGCATTGTCGGGCTTGATACCCGCCGTGCGCTTGAAGCTGAAGGTGCAGGGCAGGCCCATATCGTCTTCAAGAAAGCTGCGCAGCCCGCGTTCATAGGTTTCGGTCGCCACGACAGCAAAACTCGCGGTGCCGAAGAAATCCTGGGTGACCGAGCGCCACAGGTCCCACAGCGGCTTGATCGTCGTGTGCTTTTCTTTCTCGATGAACGGTTCGGCGTCGAGCCCGGTCAATTCGGCGAGCTTGCGCAGGAACAGCGTTGTCGAATTGAGCCCGATCGGTGCCTGGAGATAGGGGCGCTCAAGCGCTTCGCACAGCCCGCGGCCCCATTCGCGATACATGCAGACATTGACTTCGGCATCCGCGAGGCGGCGGATATCGGCAAGGTGCGTGCCCAGCGGAAACACCATGTTGACCTCGGCACCGATGCCTTCGACCAGGCGGCGGATCTCGGCAAGATCAGATGGCATGTTGAAGGTGCCGTACATCGGCCCGATGATGTTGACCTTGGGCTTGGCGCCTTCCTTGCGCGGGCGGAGCGGCGGGGTCTTCTTGGGGCCGAACTGCGTCCACAGCCAGGTCAGCGCGCGATCGCCGGCCTGCCACTG
>JBBRKH010000166.1:0-5571 GCA_038217965.1 Sphingomonadales bacterium
GAGCGAGCAGGTGCTCGACAATATGGACATCGAGAAAGAGCGCGGGATAACCATCAAGTCGCAGACCGTGCGGCTGGATTATCGGGCAAGCGATGGCCTGGACTATGTGCTGAATTTGATGGACACACCGGGGCACGTGGATTTTGCCTATGAGGTGAGCCGCAGCCTCGCGGCCTGCGAAGGTGCGCTGCTGGTGGTGGATGCAGCGCAGGGCGTGGAGGCGCAGACGCTGGCGAATGTCTATCAATCGATCGAACATGATCATGAAATCGTGCCAGTGATCAACAAGATCGATCTGCCTTCGGCCGAACCGGAAAAGGTGCGCAAGGAGATCGAGGATGTGATCGGGCTGGATGCGTCGAATGCCGTGCTGACCAGCGCGAAATCGGGCATCGGCATTGTCGAGGTGCTGGAGGCGATCGTGAAGCGCATTCCACCTCCGAAGGGGGATGCGACCGCGCCGCTGAAGGCGATGCTGGTGGACAGCTGGTATGATGCCTATCTTGGCGTCGTCATCCTCGTCAGAGTGATCGATGGGGTGCTCAAGAAGGGCATGACGATCAAGTTCATGGCCGGTGAAACACAGCATCTGGTGGACCGGACGGGCGCGTTCCGGCCGAAGATCGAGCAGCGCGCCGAGCTTGGGCCGGGCGAAATCGGCTTTATCACAGCGCAGATCAAGGAAGTGGCGCAGGCCCGTGTGGGGGACACGATCACCGACGCCCGGCGGCCGGCGAACGATGCTCTGCCCGGCTTCAAGGAAGTGCAGCCGGTGGTGTTCTGCGGGCTGTTCCCGACCGATGCGGCCGATTTCGAAAAGCTGCGCGAAAGCATCTACAAGCTGAAACTGAACGATGCGTCGTTCAGTTTCGAGATGGAAACCAGTGCTGCCTTGGGCTTCGGCTTCCGTTGCGGCTTTCTGGGGCTCCTCCATCTGGAAATCATCCAGGAGCGGCTGACGCGCGAATATGATCTCGATCTGATCACCACGGCGCCATCGGTCGTCTATCATATCCACCTGAACGACGGCAGCCAGATCGAGCTGCACAATCCCGCCGACATGCCCGATCCGGTGAAGATAGACCGCATCGACGAGCCGTGGATCGAGGCGACCATTTATGTCCCGGACGAGTATCTCGGCAGTGTGCTGAAGCTGTGCCAGGATCGCCGCGGCATCCAGAAAAACCTCACCTATGTGGCCGGCCGGGCGCAGCTGACATACGAGTTGCCGCTGAATGAAGTGGTGTTCGATTTCTACGACCGGCTGAAAAGCATCAGCCGTGGCTATGCCAGCTTCGACTATCACCAGATCGGCCACCGGACGGGCAATCTGGTGAAGATGACGATCATGGTGAACAGTGAGAATGTGGATGCGCTTTCGATGATCGTGCACGCCGAAGCCGCCGAAGGGCGCGGCCGGCACATGTGCGAGCGGATGAAGGACCTGATTCCACGCCACCTGTTCAAGATCCCGATCCAGGCGGCAATTGGTGGCCGGGTGATCGCACGGGAAACGATTGCCGCCCTGCGCAAGGATGTGACCGCGAAATGCTATGGCGGCGATATTTCCCGCAAGCGCAAGCTGTTGGAAAAACAGAAGGAAGGCAAGAAACGGATGCGGCAATATGGCTCTGTCGATATTCCGCAGGAGGCGTTCATCGCGGCGCTCCGCATGGGCGAAGCCTAGGGTCCTGCCCCTATTACGAATCGCGTTCTGGTTGAACCAGAACGGCCGCTGTATCTCCCTGTTTTTTCCGCATGGGTTTCCGACCAAATGACTGCATTTGAATGGAACGTGCTCGCTAGCGGTCGCGCTGCCCCAGCAGCCGCAGCCGGAGCGCGTTCAGCTTGATGAAGCCTTTGGCGTCGCGCTGGTCATACGCGCCGGCATCATCCTCGAAAGTGACGATCTTCGGCGAATAGAGCGAGAAGGGTGATCTGCGGCCGACCACCTGCACCAGGCCTTTGTAGAGCTTCAGGCGCACGGTGCCGTCGACCTTGGCCTGCGAATGATCGATCGCTGCCTGAAGCATTTCGCGCTCGGGCGCGAACCAGAAGCCATTGTAGATCATCTCGGCGTAGCGCACCGCCAGCTCGTCCTTCAGATGCGCAGCACCGCGATCGAGCGTGATGGATTCAATGCCGCGATGGGCGGCATGCCAGATTGTGCCGCCCGGCGTTTCATACATGCCGCGGGACTTCATGCCGACAAAGCGGTTTTCCACGAGATCGAGCCGGCCGATGCCGTGCAGCCGCCCCAAGTCGTTGAGGCGGGCGAGCAGACTGGCTGGTGACAAGCCCTCGCCATTGACGGCGACCGGATCACCGCGTTCGAAATCGACGGTGATGTATTCCGGCATATCGGGCGCATCTTCTGGATTTGCGGTGCGGGAATAAACATAGTCCGGCACCTCTTCCCACGGGTCTTCCAGCACCTTGCCCTCGGAAGACGTGTGCAGCAGGTTGGCATCGGTTGAAAAAGGCGCTTCGCCACGCTTGTCTTTGGCCACCGGGATCTGATGCTGCTCGGCAAAGGCGATCAGCGCCTCGCGGCTGGCAAGGTCCCATTCCCGCCACGGTGCGATGATGCGGATGTCGGGCGCCAGCGCATAATATCCAAGCTCGAAGCGCACCTGGTCGTTGCCTTTGCCGGTGGCGCCGTGGCTGACCGCGTCGGCACCCACCTGTCTGGCGATTTCGATCTGCCGCTTGGCGATCAAGGGCCGGGCAATCGAGGTGCCGAGCAGATACTGACCTTCGTAAAGCGCATTTGCGCGCATCATCGGCGCCACGAAATCGCGCACGAACTCCTCACGCAGATCGTCGACGAAGATTTCCTTCACGCCCATCATCTGCGCTTTGGCGCGCGCCGGCTCCAGCTCTTCGCCCTGTCCGAGATCGGCGGTGAAGGTGACGACTTCGCACGCATAGGTCGCCTGCAGCCATTTCAGGATCACGCTGGTATCCAGCCCGCCGGAATAGGCCAGCACCACCTTCTTCACGCCGTCTTGCATGCCGATACCCTTCCGATTGTGCTGCGCGCTTACCGGGACTGGCAAGCCGGTGCAATGCAGCGGCAGGCGTTGCGTGCCAGCGGCAAATTTCCGGCACAGTGGAACGCCCCGCGCGGCGATGCGTTTCAGCGATACCCTCAGAACCCTGGAGAAACTCATGAACAGAAACCTCGTTTCCGCAGTCTTCGATACGCATATGGAAGCCGAGCGGGCCGTATCCGACCTGCAGGCGGCAGGCGTTGAAAACAGCGCGATTTCGCTTATCGCCCAGCACGACGGGAAAAATGTGACAACCGACGGCAGCGGCGCCGAGGCGGCTCAGGACGTGGTCGGCAAGACTGCGCTTGGCGCCGGCCTCGGGACGCTTCTCGGTGTGGCCGCGCTGGCCATTCCGGGCGTTGGCCCGCTGGTTGCGGCTGGCACCATTGCGGCGGTCGCAGTTCCAGGCGCCGCGCTCACCGGCGCAGCCATCGGCGCGGCAGCTGGCGGCGTCGCCGGCCTGCTCACCGATCATGGTGTCGATGGAACAGACGCAACCTACTATGAAAACCGGATCAACGACGGCGGCGTGTTCGTGTCGGTCGACCTCGATGATGCAGATATCACGGGTTCGGCGGCGCAGGACATTCTGGACCGCGCTGGCGGCCACAGCAGCACCCGCCAGAAGATGGACGCCGCCATGTAGGCTGCCCGCCAGCTTCAGGGCCGGTAGCACGGCACCCGGCTCGTTGAACCGGGTGCCGGCGCTGCTGTGCCCGCATGCATCGCCCTTGTGACAGCAGCGCGGGTTCGATATGGGCACGGTCGTCCATGTCGCCACCGATAAAGCCCCCCAAACCACAGCGCTCAGTCTTGCGGCGGGTGGTTTTCGGCTTGCTCGGCTGGGGTTTCGCGATTTCGCTGCTGGCCGCCCTCGGACTGGTAGCCGCGGTTTTGCTCACTTCGGCGTCCCTGCCGGGCTATCAGGAAATGATGAAGACCCCGCAGGGGCAATCGGTGGTGATCCGTGCAGCGGATGGCACCGAACTGGTGACGGTTGGCCCCAGCTATGGACGCTGGTTGCCCTATGCTGAAATTCCGGCGGAAATGATCGATGCGATGAAGGCGGTGGAGGATCGTCGCTTCGATTGGCATCCAGGCGTCGATCCGATCGGTATTGCGCGCGCTGCCCGGGTCAATTATCGGGCCGGTCGCACGGTGCAGGGTGCATCCACTATCACCCAGCAGCTGGCACGCAACATCTTCCTCACGTCGAAGCAGACCTACGGCCGCAAAGTGCAGGAGGCGGTGCTTGCCATGGCCATCGAGCGCAAGTTCACCAAGCAGCAAATCATGGAATTGTATCTGAACCGGGTGTATTTCGGCGGCGGGGCGTACGGGATCGATGCCGCCAGCCGCAAATTCTTCGGCCATCCGGCAACCGGGCTGGATCTGGAAAAGTCCGCGATCATTGCCGGCCTCGTCAAGGCGCCCAGTCGCTATTCGCCGACCGCCGACCCCGCGCGGGCGCGCGATCGTGCCGAAATTGTCATCCAGACGATGCTTGCCTCCGGAGCGATTACCCCGGCACAGGCAGCAGCGGTCAACATGGACACGCTGAAATTCGCAGTCGATTCCGAGCAGGGTGACGTGCGCTATTTCACCGACTGGATCCTGAACCAGCTGGAGACGCTGACCGATGAGGCGGTCGAGCCACTGGAGGTGACCACCACGCTGATGCCGGCGCACCAGTCTGCCGCGGAAGCTGCCGTGAAGGCGCAGCCGCTGGCCAACACACAGGCGGCAATCGTTGCCATGCAGAAGAACGGTGCCGTCACGGCGATGGTCGGCGGGCGCGACTATGCAACGAGCCTGTACAACCGTGCCGTCACCGCCCGCCGGCAGCCCGGATCATCATGGAAACTGTTTCCCTATCTGACTGCGCTGGAAGACGGCATGACGCCGGATGATGTGGTGACCGATGAGCCGATCACCATCAACGGCTGGAGACCGCGCAATTCCAACGGGCGGTTTCTCGGGCCCGTCACTCTCAGGCAAGCCTTTGCGCTGTCCATAAACACCGTTGCCGTGAAACTGTCGGACCGCGTGGGTTTCACATCCGTGGAAAGCATGGCGCGGCGCTTCGGCATCACCACGCCGATCAGCACCCGCCCGGCCATGGCACTGGGCGCATCAGAGGCCACCCTGCTGGAAATGACGGCTGCCTACGCCTCGGTGGCAGCCGGCGGGGTGGAGGCGCGCCCCTGGGGCATCCAATCCATCACCACTTCGCGCGGCGAAGTGATCTACAATCGCGAACCGGAGACCCCGCGGATCCTCGTGGCGCCGTTCGTTGCCGCCTACATGACCGACATGCTTCGCGCCGCGGTCGAAACCGGCACCGGGCGCGCGGCGCAGATCGGCCGGCCGCTGGCCGGCAAGACCGGCACCACCAGCAGCAACAAGGACGGCTGGTTCATCGGCTTCACACCCGAATTGGTGGCCGGCGTGTGGATGGGCCGCGATGATGCCAAGGCGGTGCCTGGCCTGGCCGGCGGCCAGGCTCCGGCGCGGGTGT
>JBBRKH010000167.1:0-5554 GCA_038217965.1 Sphingomonadales bacterium
GAATAGCTGAAATAGAGCAGGTTTTCGTCGCTGATCCGCCAGTCGGCCACGAAGCGGCCGGTGAATTCGCTGAAGCTGACATTGCGCTCCTGGAAGGCCTCGCAGCCCACAACCGAGCCGATGGCGCCGGGAATTCCAGTCGCAGGGCTGCCGCCAGCGGGTGTGGTGGGGCATCGTGTGGCAGGGTCAGCGTCGAAACCGGCGCCGAAGGGCGTATTGAAGGCATCGGTGGCGCTGGTCGGCACCAGGAAGCTGGCGAGTGTTGAACGGGCGCGGACATATTTTTCGTCATTGTTGTAGCGCAGGCCGACGGTGAAGCGCACCGTGTCGGAGGCGTCGAAATAGGCTTCCCCGAAGATGCCGTAGGATTTGAGCGTGAACTGGTCGGTGTTGTTGCGGAAGAAGGGCGGGCCCTGAATGACAGTCGGGAAGCCGGTGTTGCCGGCTGCCTGATTGCCGATGTAGTTTGCCGCGCCGAGCACCCCGGCAATGTAGTCAATGCCGAACGAGTTCACATAATAGCTGTTTTCCTTGAGATCGACGCGGTTGTAGATCGCGCCAAGCAGGAAGTTGAAGCGGCTGTCCCAGTCGGACGACACGATGCCTTCCACCGTCCAGCCTTTGAGATACTGGTTGGAGCGATCGAAATCCTGCGGCGTGCCGTCGCAGAAGCTGTTGCCGTTGAAGACGCCGGTGCCGGTTTCTTCGGCAAGTGAGGTGCAAAAGACGCCGCCGGCAGCACCGCTTGGCAGGATGGCGCTCAAGAGCGGCGAGAAAGCCGCATCGAACAACGGGCCTGCGGCGCCACTGGCATAAGCTTGCAGCAGCCCGAGCCCCGGCGCATAAATCCCTGCATTCTGCACGGTCAGGTTGTAATCCTGCTGCGAATCGACCGAATTTTCCTGATACTGTCCCGAGAGCTTGGCCTTGATGCCCCCGAAATCATGCTCGATCTTGCCCTGGATCTGCAGCTCGTCGGCAAAATAGGTCGGCGTGAAATCGGTGTTCACCTGCCGCACGTCGCGCGGGTTCACATTGTTGGCATAGGCATCTGGCCCATAGAGGCTGCCAAGGCCGAGGCCACGGAAGTTCGGCCCCAGTGCGCCGACGCCCACTGTCAGGAATTCGCGTGACGACAGCGTGCCCACGAAGGTGGAGTTGGCATTGGTGTGCTCGAAATCCAGCCGGCCGGGCAGGCAGCCGAGCACGCCGGTGGGATCGCGCTGGCAAAGCTGCTTCTGAATCCGCGCGCGGTCATCATCCTCACGGAAATAATAGCCCATCAAGTCGATGGTGGTGTTGTCGCCGGGCTCCCAGCGGACCGAGCCGCGCACCGCATACATGTTGCGACCGTCTATCTGCGTGTCGTTGAACAGATTCTCGGTGTATCCATCGCGCTTCAGGTAGAAACCGGCGACGCGAACGGCAAAGCGGTCACCCAGCGGCACATTGACCATGCCGGTCAGCCGGATTTCGTTGTAATTGCCGTATCCGAATTCGCCGCTGGCCTTCAGCCCGCCGAGATCGGGCTTGGCGGTCACGAAGTTGACAACGCCCGATGTGGCGTTGCGACCAAACAGCGTGCCCTGCGGACCGCGCAGCACTTCGACCCGCTCCAGGTCGAAATATTCGGTTTCGAAAATGCGGGTGGCAAACAGCGGCAGGTCGTTCAGGTGAATACCGGTAGCGCTGTCGCAGGTGACGCCCACGCACAAATCGCCCACGCCGCGGATGGTGAAGCTGGCGCCGGTGAAGTTGCCCTTGGAGAAGGTGACATTCGGCAATGTCAGCTGCAATTGGCTGGCGTTGTTGATCTGCTTTTCGGTCAGCGCCTCGCCGCTGAAGGCGGTGACGGCAATCGGCACATCCTGCAGGCTCTGGGCCTGCCGCTGCGCGGTGATGATGATATCCTCCACGCCGCCACTCGACGCCAGCGGCTCCTGCGCCCACGCCGCGCCCGCCAGCAAACCGGAAAGCGAAACCGCCGAAACCAGTGCCGCCCGAAAGCCTTTGCCCGAAACCGTCATCAACGCATCCTCCCAGTGCCATGCGGCAAAAACCGCAAAATTTGGTCCGGGAAGGGGCACCATCGGGGTGCGCGTGCCAAGCCAGCGCGCCGCTCCTGCCGGCGGCTCTCCCTCGCAGCCGATCCTCCCCAGGCCGACCGCGCCATACAAACAGGGCCTTGCCCCCTTGTCCAGCCAGACAGCAGCAAAAACGCCCCTCAAAATCGACTGGACGGGAATTGATGCGCCACCCTGTCACTTTTCGGCAACTGCACCCAGCTCCGCTTCGGCTCCGGGCGCCGCGCCGCTCCGCTACCGCCGCTTCGCCTTCACCAGAGGAATCACCCGCGCCACCCGGCATTCGCCGCCGGCCCGGCCAACGATCCGGTCACGCGCGCATATTTTCCCGGCCTGCGCCTGGCTGTAGTAGAATCCGCCATAATAGCTCAGCTGCGGGCACGCGTTCTGCAACAGCAGGCGCCAGCGCGCCCCGCCCTTCATCACCAGCTCCACCGTTCGCGGATTGATGACCACCGCGCCGCGAATCTTCGCGGCATCCACGCAGGTATCCCGTCGCGACGGGCCGGGCACCCACACATCGTCCTGGGCTGCTGCACCCTGCGGGGCAACCGGCACCCGCCCGATCTGGGCGGGGGCGACAGTGGCAAGCAGCATGGCCGCCCCCGCGCACCCGGCGCGGGCCAGCATCCGCACCCGTTCAAAGCACCGCAGCCGCACGCGCAAACTCTCTCGTCTCACCAGCCCGTTCAAGGCAGACGGCTTGCCGCCGCCGCCTTGAACCGGCTGTGAACCCCACACCGGGCGCTATTTCGCCGGCTTCACAAACCGCAGGGTCATCCGGTCGCTCTCGCCGATCGCGGCATATTTCGCCCGGTCCGTATCGCCCAGCCGAAAATTCGGCGGCAGCGTCCACACGCCCTTTGGATAGTCTGCCGTATCCTTCGGGTTGGCATTCACTTCGCTCGATGCATCCAGCCGGAATCCGGCCGCCTCGGCCAGCCGCACCACTTCGCTCGTCTTCACATAGCCGCTGTTGCGCGCCATTTCGCTGTCCTGCCGGTCTTCCGGCATGCGGTGCTCCACCACACCCAGCACGCCGCCCGGCTTCAGCGCGCTGTAAAAGCTGCGGAAAGCCTCATCCGCAAAGCCCGCACCAATCCAGTTGTGCACATTGCGGAAGGTCAGCACCATGTCCGCCGATCCCGGTGCCGCGATGTTGCCGGCGATCCCCTTGCCAAAGCTCGACACCGCCACCTTGCCGAAAACCTCGGGCTTTGCCCCCAGCATGTCCTTGAATGCCGCCCGCTGCTTCTGCCCGCCCGGCGATCCGCCCGGATTGTTGTGCGCCGCGATATAAAGCCCCCGCTCCCGCACCACCGGTGCCAGGATTTCGGTATACCAGCCGGCACTCGGCGAAATCTCGACCACAGTCTGCTGCGGCTGCAGCCCGAAAAACAGCAGCGTCTCCTTGGGATTGCGATACGGGTCGCGCGCCCGGTTGGCATCGCTGCGATGCCCGCCGGCAATCGCTGCATCCAGCTTCGCCGCCACAACAGCCCCCTGATCCGCCGCAGCCGGACGGGCCGTCTTCGCCAGCAGCGGGCCCGAAACGAGCGCAACCGCCGACGCCGCCAGAAAATGCACAAACCGCATGATATCTCTCCCATCTGGCCCCGCCCCAGCGACACGACCGTTCATCCCTCGCAAAATAGGGTGAAGCTGCCTAAGGACAAGCGCTGATGACACTGCAGGCAACTCTGACCCTGGCCGGCATGGCGCTGCTGCTCCTCGTCGGCAGCGGCCTGGCCAACGCCCGCCGCGGCATCGACCGCTGGGCGCTCCTGCCGTGGGACTATGTCATGATGCTCGCAGCGATCGCGCTGATCGCCCTCATCGCACACGCCGCCACCCTCTGGCGGGATTCCGGATAGCGCGAATCCACGCTTGCGCAAAGCCGGAGCCGCAAGGCATGCAGCCCGGCCGATTGCCCGATCAGGGCACCGCGCGCACCGCACTCTGGATCATGTCGCCCCGGTCGCGCGGCACCAGCAGTTGCGCATGCTGCGCAAAGCTCCAGCTCTCCTCCGGCGCTGCCCGCGCGAGGATCCACACCACGTCGAAGCGATCGTCAGGCCAGTCGGCAGGGCACGCCAGCGACTGCCCGGCGATCTCGCGCACCAGCGCCGGTATCGAATGATGATGCCATGCCACCAGCACCGGAGACGCCGCCAGCACCAGCGCGGCCGCCAGTTGCGCTTCCTCCCCTTCGGCCAGGCTGCAATTCACCGCCAGGTGCAGCGCTTCAGCCAGCGGCTGCACCGTCCGCTGCGAACGCAGGCTGGGGCTTGTCTCGGTGGCAGCGGCGGCAAAGATCGATGCCGGCGTCCGGATCGGATGGCCGGCCGGCCGGTCGTGCGGCGGCACGAAGAAGCGCACCAGCGCCGCTGCGCGCTGCCAGCCGCGCACGGTGAGTTCGTGCCGGGCGTGAAACCCGTCGATGCAGACGCTGCGGTCCCGGATGCCGGCCACCGGCTTTTCGGCGTGCCGGATGATCATGATCGTCTGCATCCGCTCGCATCTCCCCTGCACTGCATCCGCCGTCGCGCTGCGTTGACATCACGGCAAGTGCGGTGTCAAATCGTCGGCGCTTCTCGGGAAGGGCTGCGCATGGTTGCGGGAGTTCGGCGGCTGATCGGGCCGGTGCTGGCGCTGGCGGCTGCGATGTTTGCCCTGCCTGCCCCTTCCCAGGTGGCCACAGCGCCGCAATCGCCGCGCATCGTTGCCGTCGGCGATCTGCACGGCGATTTCGAAGCATGGCGCGCCATCGCCGCAGCCGCACGGCTGGTCGATGCGAAGGGGCGCTGGATCGGTGGCAATGCGATAGTGGTGCAGACCGGCGATGTGCCGGATCGTGGCGCCGACACCGTGATGATCGTCCGCGATCTGATGCGGCTGCAGCGCGAAGCAAAAGCGGCCGGCGGGCGCGTCGTGGCCCTCGTCGGCAATCACGAGGCCATGAACATCACCGGCGATCTTCGCTATGTCTCCTCGGGCGAATACGCAGCCTTTGCCGACGCCCTGTCCAATCGCCGCCGCGACCAGACCTACAAGGCCAACCGCCCGAAAATCGAAGCGCACTACCGCAAGGCCGACCCGCTGCTGGAAGACGAGGACATCCGCCAGAGGTGGCTGCAGGCCACGCCGCGCGGCATGCTGGAGCACCAGGCCGCCTGGCATCCGAACGGGGAAATCGGCAGCTGGGTGATCGGCAATCCGGCCGTGGTGGTGATAGACGGCACGCTGTTCGTGCATGCCGGCATCAGCGCTGCCTACGCCGGCCGCTCGCCAGACGATATCAACCGCGCCGTCGCCGCGGCGCTGGCGGCCCGCGATTCGGCCGACGACGCCATCATCAACGATCCGCTCGGCCCGCTGTGGTATCGCGGCCTGGCCCGCGGCGCAGCCGCGGCAGAAAATCCGGCACGCGGCGCAGCCGCGGCAGAAAATCCGGCGCGCGGCGCAGCCTC
>JBBRKH010000168.1:0-5521 GCA_038217965.1 Sphingomonadales bacterium
GGTCGCAACCCGAACGAGCGGCTGGAAGACGCCGTGGCAAAGGCAATCGCCGCCGGGCTGGCGAACGAGGAAGGCTCCATGCTCGTCTTTCTGCCCGGCGTCGGCGAAATGGAACGGGTGGCGGAACGGCTCCACCTTCCCGAAGGCATCACGCTGCACAAGCTGCACGGCACAGCTGACCCGGCCGCCCAGCGGGCAGCGCTGGCGCCCGGCGGCGCGCGCAAATGCATTCTCGCAACCAGCATCGCCGAAACGTCGCTCACCATCGATGGCGTGCGGCTGGTGGTGGATTCCGGGCTGGCCCGACGTCCGCGCTTCGATCGTAGCAGCGGCCTGACCCGGCTGGTCACCGAGCGGGCCAGCCAGGCAAGCGCCACCCAGCGGGCCGGCCGGGCAGGGCGGCAGGCGCCGGGCATCGCCTTTCGTCTGTGGGACGCCGGCGAGACGGCCGGGCGCATACCCTATGATCCGCCGGAAATCACCGAGGCAGATCTTTCTCCGCTGCTGCTGGATCTGGCGGCATGGGGGGTCGCAGACCCGGCCCGGCTGCGCTGGCTGGATGCGCCGCCGACAGCATCGGTGGCGCATGCCCGCGCCGATTTGCTGGCGCTCGGAGCGCTCGATGCCGATGGCCGGCTGACACCGCATGGGCAAAATGTGGCGCGCTTGCCGCTGCCTCCGAGGCTGGCCCATATGCTGCTGGCGGGCGCGGCGTGCGGCGCGGCCGCTATGGCGGCAGACGTTGCCGTGGTGCTGAGCGAGCGTGGCATCGGCGGGCCTTCTGCAGATATCGAAATGCGGCTTGCCGGCTTCGCCTCCGAACGCAGCGCCCGGGCCGAAGCTGCCAGGCGATTGTCAGGGCGCTGGCGGGAGGCCGCAGAACGCCTGACATCCGGCGCAGGCGAGGGTGCCGATGCCGCGACACTGCTGGCGCACGCCTATCCCGACCGGGTAGCGCGGCGACGGCGGGCGGGCACGGGTTCCGATCGCACCGTGCCGTATCTGATGGCAAACGGCAGCGGCGTTTCGGTGGATGCAGCAGACACGCTGGCACGGGCCGAATGGCTTGTGATAGCCGATGCCGGCGGGGCGGGCCCGGACGCGCGGGTGCGGCTGGCAGCGATGATGACAGCGGATTCGATTGCGGACTGGATTGCCAGGCATGGAACGGTGGAACAGCGAACTGCGGCCGATCCCGCGTCAGGGCGGATCGGCTCTGAGCAAGTGCAACGGCTGGGGGTGATTGTGGTTGCCAGAACACGGGGGGAAAGGCCGAGCGAAGCGGAATTGGCGGCAGCCTTGCTGGCCGCAGTCCGGCAAAATGGCCTCGGCGCACTGCCGTGGCCAGAGTGCGAGACAGCGGTTCGCGCCCGGCTCGGCTTTGCCCGCGTACAGGGCTTGCCGGTGCCCGATGTGGCCGAACAGGCGCTGCTTGCCAGTTTGGAGGATTGGCTGGCGCCCAGGCTTGCAGGGCATGATCGGCTTGCCGATGTCGATCTGCGCAATGTGCTGCTGGAGCAGCTGGATCATGCCGGTCGCAAGGTGTTCGAAGCCTTCGCGCCGAAGCACTTCGATACGCCGGCCGGCACATCGCACGCGATCGATTATGCCGCCGACGGCGGCCCCGAAGTCAGCGTGCGCTGCCAGGCGCTGTTTGGCCTGAAAGCGCATCCCTTGCTCGCCGGCGGTCGCGTGCCGCTGACACTGGCACTGACCTCGCCCGGCGGGCGGGTGCTGCAGAAAACCAGGGATCTGCCCGGCTTTTGGGCCGGCAACTGGCGTGATGTGCAGCGGGAAATGAAAGGTCGTTATCCCAGGCATCCCTGGCCGGATGATCCGGCGGCAGCGGCGGCAACGGTCCGCACCAAGGCAGCAGACGCGCGGCGCCCGGATTGACAGGGCAGGCACCGAAGCTATCTGAGCAGCAACACGACAGGATTGGGGGGCGAACCTATGGCATTTGACCCGGCGGCGGCAACGGCCGCCATGATCGACGCGCTGGGTGCGGAGACGCTGGCGAAGGCGCACAACTACACCATCGGCAATCACTGGTTGTTGCTCTGGGGCTTTGTTGCAACCTTTGTGGCGACCTGGCTGCTGGTTCGCAGCGGCGTGCTCGACAGGCTGTCGGCGCGCATAAACCGCCGCCGCGCACGCCCAGATCTGTCCGCCTTCTTGCTGGGCCTGGCAACCTTCCTGCTGCTGACCGTGCTTCTCCTGCCGTGGGATTTGTATGCCGAGTATTTTCGCGAGCGCAGCTATGGCCGCACCAGCCAGCCGTTGGGTGATTTTCTCGGGCAGGCCGTGCTTTCAGCCGGCATATTCGCCGTGGTGGTCGGCTCGCTGTTCACGGGCATCTATGCGCTGATGCGCCGGGCTGGCGGCACCTGGTGGCTGTGGTCCGGCGGGCTGGTGGCGGCTGGGCTGACCTTTTTTCTGCTGGTAGCTCCGGTCGCCATCGAGCCGTTGTTCAACGACTACAAGCCGGTGCCGGCGGGCGTCGTGCGTGATGCGCTGGAAGCGCAGGCACAGCTTGCAGGTGTGCCGGCAGATCGGATCTTTGTCTACGACGGGTCGCGCCAATCCAACAACTTTACCGCAAACGTGTCCGGAGTGTTCGGATCGGCGCGCATTGCCATTTCGGATGTCGCCTTCAAAGGCGCCTCACTGGACGAGGTGATGGCGGTGACCGGCCATGAAATCGGCCACTATGTGCTGGGTCACATCTGGCGCAGCGTGGCCATGCTGTGCGGGTTGGCGGTGCTGTTCTTCTTCCTGATCGATCGCCTGTATCCGCGGTTTGCCAGGGTGTTCGGCAGCCGCGCCGGGCTGGCCGATCCGGTTGGGCTTCCGGTTCTGCTGTTTATCGCCAGCCTTTTCGGTCTCTTGGCGACGCCGGTCATCAATGCCAACACCCGGGTGGGCGAGCGCGAGGCCGATTTCTACAGCCTGCAAACAGCGAATCTGCCCGATGCGCTGGCAACCGCGCTCTTGAAGACGGCGGAGTATCGCTATCCCCGGCCGAGCCCGCTGCAAGAACTGGTCTTCTACACCCATCCATCGGTAGAGCGCCGGGTGCGA
The DNA here is from genome assembly GCA_038217965.1 of Sphingomonadales bacterium. Lineage (GTDB taxonomy): Bacteria > Pseudomonadota > Alphaproteobacteria > Sphingomonadales > Sphingomonadaceae > Sandaracinobacteroides. The sequence continues at coordinate 3,082 of JBBRKH010000168.1, forward strand.
GCGGCGATGGACTGGAAGGCGGCAAATCCGCCGCGATCGTCTGCGGGTTGATTTTGGCCGCTGGCTGTGGCTTTGCAAATCCCATGCCCGACGCCCGCATCTTTCAGCACGGCACCACCGCCACCCAATCCGGCAAGGCCCGTGCCGGGCAATGGATGCTGGAGCATGAACCAATGGAGGCCAAGCGCCCCGACCCGCTGATGGGGTGGGCCGGCAGCGGCGACACCGATCAGCAGGTGCGGTTGAGCTTCCCGACCCTGGAAGCGGCGCTTGCCTACGCAGCGCGCGAAGGGCTCGATCCGCTGGTCGTGCCGCCGGCACCGCGGCGCCTCATCCTGCAGAGCTATGCCGAGAATTTCCGATAGGGTAAGCGAAGTTTTTTTGGTGTCTGGTCTAATCAGCCGAATGGTTGTGCAGTTTCATCCAGATGCTTTGAAGCGTCCGTAGCTCAGCTGGATAGAGCACCCGCCTTCTAAGCGGGATGTCGCAGGTTCAAGTCCTGCCGGACGCACCATTGCCGGGTAAAGTCTGGTCGGGTCCAGGCTACACCGAAGGCGGGACCTTTTTTCGAAAACCTGTGAAACCGCATGCTATGCGTCATCGAACACGATCACGGCGCATCAACATGGTCGAAAAGCGCTGGCGGGACCGCGGGCTTCGCCTGCAGCCGCCCATCCAGCGTCACCCCAGACGGTTCCCGGCCTCATCCATCAAAACCTCGCGCCTGCCGACATGGTCCGGCGCCGACACCAGCCCCATATCCTCCATCTGCTCGATCAGGCGCGCAGCCGAATTGTAGCCCACCCGCAGGCTCCTCTGCAGATAGGAAATGGTCGCCTTGCGCGATGTCGCGACCACCTGGATTGCCTGCTGCAGCGCATCATTTTCGCCCGCCACAGCCCCGCCGGCGCCGCCACGCGATGTCCGGCCTGCTGTTGCACCCATTGCCTCGAACCCGTCCGGTCCATCCGGCTCCTCGGTCACGCCGTCCAGATAGTCCGGGGTCCCCTGCGCCTTCCAGTGCCTGGCGACCGCTTCTACCTCCTCGTCGGAAACGAACGGTCCGTGCACCCGCGTCACCTGCTTGCCGCCGGGCATGTAGAGCATGTCGCCCTTGCCCAGCAGCTGCTCGGCGCCCTGCTCGCCCAGGATGGTGCGGCTGTCGATCTTGCTGGTCACCTGGAAGCTGATTCGCGTCGGAAGGTTTGCCTTGATGACGCCGGTGATCACATCGACGGACGGCCGCTGCGTTGCCATGATGAGGTGGATGCCGGCCGCGCGTGCCTTCTGCGCAAGGCGCTGGATGAGAAATTCCACCTCCTTGCCGGCCGTCATCATCAGGTCGGCCAGCTCGTCCACCACCACCACGATGAGCGGCAGCGGCTCAAGCGGCAGCGTCACCTCCTCGAACTCCGGCTTGCCTTCCGCATCCCAGCCGGTCTGCACGCGCTTGGTGAAACTGTTGCCGGCGCGGATCGCCTCGCGCACGCGCTCGTTGTAGCCGCTCAGCGAGCGCACATTGATGTGCGCCATGTTGCGGTACCGCTCCTCCATCTGCTCCACCGCCCATTTCAGCGCGCGGATGGCCTTGGCGGGCTCGGTGACGACAGGTGCCAGCAGATGCGGAATCTCGTCATAGACCGACAGTTCCAGCATCTTGGGATCGATCATGATCATCCGGCACTGCTCCGGCCGCAGCCGATACAGCAACGACAGGATCATCGCATTGAGCCCGACCGACTTGCCGCTGCCGGTGGTGCCGGCGATCAACAGGTGCGGCATGGGCGCCAGATCGACGATGACCGCCCCACCGGAAATGTCCTTGCCCAGGATGATCGGCAGCGTGCCCGTCGATGCCTGGAAGGCGTCAGCCGCCACCAGTTCAGACAGCGACACCATTTCGCGGCGCATGTTCGGCAGCTCTATCCCGATCACATTGCGTCCGGGGATCACCGCGACGCGAGCCGACACCGCGCTCATTGAGCGGGCGATGTCGTCGGCAAGGCCGATTACCCGGCTTGCCTTGATGCCGGGCGCCGGCTCCAGCTCGTAAAGCGTTACCACCGGACCCTGCGCCAGCTCGACGATGCGACCCTTGACCCCGAAATCCTCCAGAACCGATTCCAGCAGGCGGGCATTTTGTTCCAGCGCTTCGGGGTCGATGCCGGGCCCGATCTTGCGCGGCGGCGGCTTCAGCAGCGACAGGGGTGGCAGATCGGCGCGGTCTCCCAGCTGCAAGGTCGGCTGCCGATCCGGCGCCGCGCGGCGTGGCGCAACCGGTCGCGCCGGGCCGGCGATGCGCCGCAGCGGTGCGTCCGCATCGCCCAATGGCGCGGGTTGAGGGCGAGGCGTCCTGCCACCGGGCGCAACAGCGATCGCCTCGGTTTCGCGATCGTCGGCGCCCCGCCGGAAGAGCCCGGCAAAACTGGCGAATTCCCTC
>JBBRKH010000169.1:0-5355 GCA_038217965.1 Sphingomonadales bacterium
ACTGCTGCGGTTGCCTCCACCACGGGGGCGGCCGTCACGATGTCTGCTGCCGCCTGTGCAAACGCCGGAGCGACCAGCATGAAGCTGCCCAGTCCAAGCCCGCCCGCAGCCATTGCCAGATTCCTGAAATTCATTCGAAACCCCTCCTTGGTGATCCGCGCCATCTTCTAGAGCGCGGTTTCGTTGGTCTCGCCGGTGCGGATGCGAACCACCCCGGCCATGTCGAGCACAAAAATCTTGCCGTCTCCGATCGCCCCGGTATGCGCTGCCTGTTGAATGACCTCGACAACGCGGGTTGCCAGATCATCGCTGACCGCCACCTCCACCTTCACCTTCGGCACCATGTTCGTCGTGTATTCAGCGCCGCGGTAGATTTCGGTCTGGCCCTTCTGGCGGCCAAAGCCCTTCACTTCGGTGACTGTCATGCCCTGCACGCCAATGGACGTCAGCCCGTCGCGGACTGCGTCGAGCTTGAAGGGCTTGATGACGGCTACGATGAACTTCACGGGCAGGCACCCCTTGTCGAAACGGCACCGATGCGCCGCTGGCCAGTTGTGCCTTGCAGAAATCGTGCCAAGTGGCGGCCCTATTGCAGTGCAGCAAGGCAGAACCGCGTTGTGCCCAAAATCACGGCAATCATTCAGGCCTCGTCGAGGTCTGCCTTGTTTTCGGGCAAATTCAACAGCCGCCTTGCGTCCTGCAGGTCCGGCTCCGGCACCATCACCCGGATGCCGGGATACCCGCCGAGCAATCCGGAGAATCCCGCATCGAACAGCACGGCTGCTATTCCGTCGGCGGCGAGCCGGCCCCGCAGGATTTCGGCCAATGCCACGTCATTGACGGTGACCAGCTCGCTCAGGCTCATGCTGTTCCGCCAACCGTGAGGCCCTCGATCATGAGCGTCGGTTGGCCAACGCCGGCGGGCACCGATTGCCCACCCTTGCCGCAGGTGCCGATGCCTTCGTCCAGTGCCATGTCGTTGCCGATGGCCACGATCCTGCGCATCACATCCGGTCCATTGCCGATCAGAGTTGCACCTTTGATCGGTGCGCCGAGCCGGCCATTCTCGATCTTGTAAGCCTCGGTGCAGCTGAAAACGAACTTGCCGGACACGATGTCCACCTGGCCACCGCCGAAGCTCCTGGCGTAGATGCCGGACCTTGCGCGCGACAGGATTTCACCGGGATCGTCCGTCCCGCCCATCAGGAAGGTGTTGGTCATCCGCGGCATGGGCGCATGCTGAAAGCTTTCGCGGCGGCCGTTGCCGGTGGGCGCCACACCCATCAGCCGGGCATTCATCCGGTCCTGCATGTAGCCTTTCAGAATACCGTCCTCGATCAGCACCGTGCGCTCCGTTGGCGTGCCTTCATCGTCGACTGTCAGCGATCCGCGCCGGTCGGGGATGGTGCCGTCGTCGATGATGGTAACTCCTCGGGCCGCCACCTGCTCGCCGACGCGGCCGGAGAAGGTGCTGGTGCCCTTGCGGTTGAAATCGCCTTCCAGACCGTGCCCGACCGCCTCGTGGAACAGGATGCCAGGCCAGCCGGGCCCGAGCACGACGGTCATTTCGCCGGCCGGCGCAGGCACCGCATCCAGATTTGTCAGCGCCTGCTGCAGGGCCAGGTCGACGGCAAGATTCCATTCCGCCTCGTCAAAAAGGCGGTCATAAAGCGAACGCCCGCCAATGCCCCAGCTGCCGGATTCGCGGCGGCCGGCGCGCTCGCAGACGATCGATACGTTGAGCCTCACCAGCGGCCGCACGTCGCGCACACGCTGGCCGTCGGCGCGGATGATTTCCACAAGGCTCCAGCTGCCTGTCAGGCTTGCGCTGACCTGCACGACCCGAGGGTCCCGCGCCCTGGCGGCGGCATCGATGCGCTGCAGCAAGGCAACCTTGGCGGCAAAGGGCACGGCAGAAAGCGGATCGGTGTCGGTGTAGAGCCGCTGGTTGGTGCGCCGTATCGGCTCCAGCGCCGCTGCGCCGCCATGCCCCGAGCGAACCACGGCGATCGTCTCGCCGGCGCGGCGGATTGCCTGTTCGCTCAGCTCGTTGGCATGCGCATAGGCACTGGTTTCACCCACCACGCCGCGCAATCCGAAGCCGCGACTGGTATCGAACGTTGCCGCCTTCAGCCTGCCATCATCGAAGGCGAAGCTTTCGGATGCTGCAACCTGGAGAAACAGTTCGCCATCATCGCAGCCCGCCAACGCGTCGCGCGTCAGCCTGAGTGCTGTTTCCGGATCGAGGTCGGCATAGAGAAGATGGTCCATCCGCCCACCATAGGCGCAACCGCGCCAAAGGGAATGCACGCGCTCAATGTGCGTCGCTGTGCGCCCCTTCGGCAAGGATGAAGCGACGGTCGCAATACGGGCAATCGACAAACCCGCGGGCATCGATTTGCAGCCACACGCGCGGATGCCCGAGCGCGCCTTCGTCGCCGTCGCAGGCAACCCGGCGGCTGGCTACGGAGCGGGTCTCCGGCGGCGGCGGAACGGCATTCATCGTCGGGCGTATAGCGGCACAAACCGGCGCGAGAAAGGGGTGCCATTCGTCGAACCCTGCGTGGCGTCTGTCGAAACCGGTGGCGCCTGCCGAGCAACGGGCACCCCTGGTCGAGCCGGTCGCGACGGGGATAACGGCCGGGCCTATCCCTCCTGCACGGTGCTGCCGGAGAGCCAAACCCCCTCTCGGCTGTCTGGCAGCTCCAACCCCGAACAAAGGAGAGCCCAGATGCTGCACTTCACCAGATTCCAAGCCATTTTGCCGCTTGCACTGATCGCCGCAGTGGCTGCCATCTGCCTGCAGGGCGCCGCCTTTGCGCAAGTGCCCATGCAACCCACGCACCGGACGATGGAACTGAAACTGAATGGGCTCGACATGTCCAGCCCGTCCGACCTTGCACTGCTGACCAGTCGGATCAGAATTGCGGCAAGCAGCGTCTGCAAGCCCGAAGATTTCCGCGATCATCGCGCCTTCGCCGACCGCGCCGCCTGCCAGAAAGCCGCCATTGCCGCTGCAACTGCGCAGCGCGATGGTCTGGTGGCGCAGGCGCAGGAGCGCGCCACGCGCATGGCAGCGAACCGTGAAGCCACACCAGCCACCAACTGATCGGCCAGCCCTGGCCTTGCGAAACAGTCCCACCTCGGCCGCCTGCACTCCTGTGCCGGCGGCCGCATTTTTCGGCCCCTATGGTCGCTTGCCCACCACACTGGAGCGAACGCTTGCCAGATATGTGCGCCCGATCTTCACCTGGATCGCACCAGCCAGTTCGGCAGCCCAGTTGCCCTGCCCATCGTGACCGAGCCTTTCGATGCGATCCCGGCGCACGATGGCGGATCGATGCAGCCGGATGAACTCCGCCGGGTCCAGCCGCTGTTCCAGCGTGCCGATGGTTTCATGGATCAGATACGAGCGCGCAGCAGGCCCCTCGCGCACATGCAGGCGCATATAGTCCCGCTCGGCCTCCACCCGTTCGATGGATTCAGCGCTGACCCGCACCAGCTCGCCGCGGTTTGGCACCCAGAATTCATGCGCGTAGGGGGAAGGCGTTGCGGCGGCCGGCGCCGCGAGAGCGGTTGCATGCAATCGTTCGGAAACCCGCTCGATGGCCTTTTCCAGGCGCTCAGGCGCCACGGGTTTGAGCAGATAATCAACAGCGGCGGCATCAAACGCCGCAACGGCAAACTGATCGAAAGCGGTGACGAAAACGACGGCCGGGCGCTTGCCACCGCTCGCATCGAGCGCATTGGCGACATCGATTCCGGACAGGCCGGGCATGGCGATATCGAGGATGACCAGATCCGGCTGCAGTGCCTCCACGAGGCGCAGGGCAGCCTCGCCTTCGCAAGCGGTGCCGACCAATTGCAGGCGGGGCAACCTGGCGCAGAGGATCTGCATCCGTTCTACGGCAAGCGGCTCGTCATCGACGATCAGCGTCCGCAGCCGGGAAGCTTCGGAAAAATCATTCAAGCGGCGGGCTCCGACTGCGAAATTGCCGGACGGATCATGGGCATCGAAAGGCGGGCGATGAAGCCGCCATCCACACCTGGTCCGCACACCAGGCTCGCATCTTCGCCAAAGCGGGCAGCGAGCCGATCGTGCACGTTTGCAAGGCCAACGCCGCAACCATCGGACGACAGCGGCGGTGGCAGCTCGCCAGTGTCGCGGACGGTGATCAGCAGGGTATCGCCGATGGCGTCTGCCGCGATGATTACCGTGACCGGGCGCTGGCTGCGGGAAACGCCATATTTGATGGCATTTTCCACCAGCGGTTGCAGGATAAGGCCCGGAACCAGCGCCTCGCCGAGCGAAGCGGGCACCTGCACCTGCACCACCAGCCGCTCGGGAAAGCGCACCTTTTCGATATCGAGATACAGCATCTGCATGCGCAGCTCTTCGGCAAGCGGGACATCTTCTGTGGCATCCCTGGTGAGCGAAGCGCGAAAGAAGGTGGCCAGATTGAGGATCATGCGTTCAGCTTCCTCCGTGCGCTCGCGCATGACGAGCGACGACAGCGAATTCAACGTGTTGAACAGGAAATGCGGGTTGACCTGATAGCGCAGCGCGCGAAGTTCTGAATCCTTGGCCACCTGCGCGAAATGCGCCGCCTGCCGCTCTGCATCGCGAACCTTGGCGGAATAACCGATCGCCACCCACATCACCGCCCAGGTGGCGATGAAGAAATACCATTCGAGCGCCGAGCCTGTAATGACGGTCAGCGGCTTCGAGGCCCGGCTATCGTATTTTTCCAGGTCAATGGCCATGTGCTCGGCGATGGGAAAATGATAAAAGGCCACATAGTTGACGGTCGCATAGGCAAATGCGAGCGGCACCGAGGCGGCAAATGCTATGCCGAGCAAGCGGCCGGTGCCGGCACCGGTGAAGCGCCGCAACAGCAGATACAGCAGGCTGGTAAGTCCGATTGCAGCCAGGGTGACGAAAAAGCGGCGCAGCATCATCTCGTCCTGCGCCGGCATCCAGCTGACCCCCGCCTTGGCTGTCGCCAACAGGAAATAGACCAGCCAGAAGCCGCAGATCGACGCGAGCGCCATCCGCCATCCCGGCGCATCGCTCGGGCGGTTGTCGTCGATCGGCAAGCGGTCTTTGCGCAAAGCCGGCGCCGGAGAGAAAATCTGGTTCACGAACCCACCGTAGAGGGGAGCAGCATTCATGGGGAGACACTTCGTCGACGACCAACGGCGGTTCATCGAAGCAGTTCATCTGTGGTTAACCATATTCTGCGGGCTTTGCGGCAAGCGCTCTAACCGCTACGCATAGGAGATGCCGCCGCCCAGCCCCCCCGGCGGCCCGCTTGCCGGGCTGCTCGTCGTCGATCTCACCCGAGTTCTGGCAGG
>JBBRKH010000170.1:0-5352 GCA_038217965.1 Sphingomonadales bacterium
GCACCTATGTCGATGCCAAATTGCAGGAGCCTTTCATCCTGTTCGGCACGGTCACCGCGCCCGCCGGCGCCCGGCTGCCGCTGACGCCGCGCTTCAAGGGCAATGCCGTCGCCCGCTACGAATGGGAGATGGGCACAGGCCGCGCCCATCTGCAACTGGCGGGTGCCTATATCGGCGAGCGCGATCCCGTCATCACGACACGGGATCTCGCCAAGACCGGCAAGCTGCCGTCCTACGCCACGCTCGATGCGGCCGCGGGCTTTGCCTGGGACGAGTGGCGCGTCGAGGTCTACATGCGCAACGTCACCGACACGCGCGGTCAACTGAGCCGGGCGGCACGCTGCAATATCAATTTCTGCGGGCCGTCGACCGCCGATCCGGTGGGCCAGATCTATCGCATCTACAACCAGCCCCGCACCCTGGGGCTGCGCGTGGGCACCCGCTTCTAAGCGAACTTCCGCTTCTGGAGCAATCAGTCCGGGCACTCCGGCGGCAATCAGCCGCCGCCGGAGTGCACCGCATCCATTCGCCCCAGCACATCCAGCCCCTGCGCGGCGAGATGGTGCAGGATATCGATGAACACCCAGTTCTCGACGAGCTTGCCGTCTTGCTCGCGGTAGATGTCGACCAGGCGCATGTCGGCCGGCTGCGCGGCGCCCGTCATCCCCATATAGCCTCCGGCGTTGTGCATCCGCATGCTGGGGTAGCCCGCGAACCCGCCATAATGGCCTTCCGCGATGCTGCAGGTCTCGCCAAGCGATTGGCAGTCCTTGGAGAAGGCCTTGTCGAACGGGTCGCTGTGCTGCCGAAGATAGCGCTCGATCGTGTAGGCGGCGCCGATCCCGGCCGGGCCCCACCAGATCATGTCCTGGTGCCAGACCTCTGCCAGCCGTTCGGCCGCATCGGGCACGAAGAAGCCGCGGCCCGGGTTCTTCAGCATGGCGTGGATGGCATCCTGCGTCGCCTGCGCGCGTGCGGGATCCTGCGGATCATACATCAGCCCGTCATGCGTTCGCGGGCCCGGCTGGACCAGGTGCGCGCCGGTCTGCGGCGGCAGCGGCCACTGGCCTGCCTGCATCATCAGGTGCAAGAGGTCCACGAACATCAGGGTTTCGGCGATCCGGCCGTCCTCCACCCGGTTGAACTCGGCGAACCGCAGCATCACTATCCGCGCCGTGGGGCGGATGCCCAGCAGCGGCCGGTCGAACAGCCCCATGAAGTGCCCCGTCTGGGCCACCCAGCAGCTTTCGAAGCCGTCGGTTTCGTTCAGCCCGGCCATGAAGATGTCGGGCCGGCGCTGCAGCCGGGCGAGCGATGACATCAGCGGCCGCCAGAATCTGTCGGCAACAGCCGCCGCCCCGCACAGTTCGTCGAAGGGGTGTACGCCGCGCCACCGCCAGTCCGGCGCCACATGGCGCGCCAGCACGTCTCCCACGGCCTGCGCGGATGCCGAGTCGAGTTCGTCGTGAAAGCGGCGCACCACCGCCTTCTCGGCCTGGAAATCGTGGCGTGTCATCCGCCGCCCGATTGCACGGCATCCATCCGCGCCAGCACGTCCAGGCCCTGCATGTTCAGATAGTGCAGGATGTCGATGAAAATCCAGTTCTCGGCAAGTTTGCCCTCCTCGTGCCGGTACATGTCGATCACCCGCATGTCGGCCGGCCCGGGCCCGGCCGTCATCCCCAGATAGCCGCCCGAGTTGCGGAGCGTCAGATTGGCCCAGCCGAAGAAGCCGCCGAAGTCGCTCTCCGCGATCTTCGCGACGTGGCCGTTGAAGCGGTAGCCCACCGACAGCCCCTTGTCGAAGGGGGTGCTGTGCTGCCGGATGTAGCGCTCGATCGTGTAGCTGGCGCCGATACCGGCCGGACCCCACCAGATCATGTTGTCGTGCCATACGCGCGCCAGCCTGCTGGCTTCGTCGACATTGTGGAACTTGCTGCCCGGATTGCTCAACATGGCGTTGATCGCGGCCAGCGTGGCCTCGCCCTTCGCCGGGTCCTGGGGCTCGTAGCAGATGCCGGTGTGGGTGCGCGGGCCCGGCTGCACCAGCATCGCGCCCGTCTGCGGCGGGAACGGGTTCTGCCCCGCTTGCATCATCAGGTGCGGGATGTCGCAGAACATTGCGGTCTCCACAATGCGGCCGTCTTCCACCCGATTGAACTCGCAGTAGCGCAGCATGACGATGCGCAGTGTATGACGGATGCCGAGCCAGGGCCGATCGAACAGGCCCATCAGATGGCCCATGCTGACCACCCAGCGGCCCTTAAAGCCGTCGATCTCGTTCAGGCCTGCGATGAAGATGTCCGGCCGGCGCTGCAGCCGCTTCAGCGACGTCATCAGCGGCGCCCAGAAGACACGCGCCACCGCCTCGGGCCCGCGCTGCTCGTGGAAGGGATGCATGCCCCGCCAGTGCCATTCGGGGGCCACGAACGGCGCCATGGCATCGGCAAGGCCCAGCGGCTCGGCCGTCTCGATGGCCTCGTGGAAGGCGCGCACCAACGCCTTTTCGCTCTGGAAGTCCGTCATGGGGTCAAACCTTCTCGATTGGTCGGCCGCTGTCGTCGCCGCCGATGGTGGTGCGAAGCGCCGCAACGCCGGCGCGCATGAAACTATGGTCGGACCCCTGCAGGAACAGGGTGGCGCCCTTGCCGCGCCAGTGCGGCACATCGGCATCCCGGGGCACGAACATGCCGACCGGCATTCCAGCAGCCGCGCCGGCCGCGCAGATCCGCTCCACGGCCGCCACGACCATATCGTCGTCCGGCGTCCGGGCGCCCAGCGCCAGCGTCAGGTCGATGCGGCCGACGAACAGCGCATCCAGCCCCTGCACGGCGGCGATCTCCTCCACCGCCTCCACCGCATCGGCATCCTCGATCTGGGCGATCACCACCGTCCGCGCAGCGCTGGCGGACAGATGCGCCGCCATGGCGACCTTGCCATAGCCTGCAGCCCGCGTGGATCCGGCATATCCTCTTGTGCCGGGCGGGTAATGGGCTGCCGCCACCAGCGCCCGGGCCTCGGCGGCCGAACGAACATGCGGCACCACCACGCCATCCGCGCCGCAGTCCAGGGCGTTCAGGATATGCTCGCCGGCGCCTGTCCGGGTGCGCACCAGCACCGGCAGGCCGCAGGCGCGGGCAGCGAAGATGCAGGCGTCAAGGCTGCCCCTGTCGAACGGCGCATGCTCCGCATCCAGGCACACGAGGTCCAGCCCGCTCGTCGCCAGCACCTCCAACAGCATCGGGGCCGGCGTCTTCAGGAAGGTCCCCAGCAGCGGGTGGCCGGCTGCCAGACGCGCCTTCAGCGTCATGCCCGCACCATCGCGGCGCCTTCGGCCAGCGTCTTCAGCTTGGCCCAGACGATATCGGGATCCACAGCCCCGAACCCGGCGAAGGTGGAAAATCCGCAGTCCGTGCCGGCGATCACGCGTTCGCGCCCGAACAGTGTCACGAAGGCCTCGATCCGGTTCCGCACCACCTTGGGATGCTCGATGAAGTTGGTGGTGGAATCGATCACCCCGGGGATCAGCCGCTTGTCGGCCGGAATCGCGTCGCCCAGCGCCGCGAAGGACTCGATATCGTGCTGGTGGCGCGGATTGGCGGTCTCGAACAGCAGTCCTGCCGGCTTCGCGCGCATCAGCGTGGGAAGGATCAGGTCCATCTCCACGTCGCAGTGATGCGGCCCCTCGTAATTGCCCCAGCACACATGCATGCGGACGCGCTCGCCATCGACGTGGCGCAGCGCATGGTTCAGCACGTCGACATGGCGGCCGATCCGCTCCAGATACTGTGCATCGGACCGGCCCTTGAACATCATGTGACGGCCCAGCCCCAGGTCGGGGCTGTCGAGCTGCAGGATCAGGCCCGCCGCCACGATCGCTTCATATTCGGGCCGCATCGCCTCTGCGATCGCCTCCAGATAGCTGTCCTCGTCCGGGTAGAAATCATTGGGCTGGAACAGCGCGATCACCCCGGGCGATGCGGCGTTCATGAACCCCTGCGGATTGTTGCTCGCCGCCCGCGCCGCCGAAAAGCGGCGCAGATCGTCCTCCAGAGGCTCCAGCGTCTTCGGTTCGACCGGCGCGACACAGCGGGGACGCCGGTAGCTCGGCGTTCCGCCGCCCCGGGCCTGGCGTTCCATGAAGCCCGGAAAGGCTTCCAGATCCTGCGGCGGGGTGCGCGCGCTGTCGCCATCGAAGCCGGTGATGCGATCCTTGATGTAGGTCGCGTAGCTGATCTTCGCCATTTCGCCGTCGGAGACGATCGTGACGCCGGCCGCCACCTGCCGCCGGACGGCATCAGCAACCGCATCGGCCACAACGGCATCGAAGTTCGCGGCATCCACGCTTTCGCCCCGCTCGGCCGCGAAGATCAGCTCGGTGACTGCGGCCGAACGCGGCAGGGAACCGACATGGGTCGTCTCGATCATCTGGCACTCCAAAGCCTGAGAATGGCTGCAAGCCGGCCGGGCTGTTCCAGCGGCAGCATATGTCCCGCACCCTCGACGACATGCAGCTCCGATCGGCACGCGCTTGCGGCCATCGCGCAGTGCCATTCCGGGGGGCAAAGCCGGTCCTCCGCGCCGCAGGCGACAAGCACCGGGACATCGATCGTGGGCAGCACGTCGCGCTGGTCGGGGCGCGTGCGCAGGGCCTCGCTCTGGGCCAGAAAAATATCCGGGCCAAGCGCCAGCGCCATCCGGCGCAGCAGGTCCAGCAGCACGGCGTCGGTGCGGTTGGCCGGCGCCAGATAATGCGGCTTCAATTCCTCCACCACCACACGCTCCAGATCGCCCGCCCGCACAGCCGCCTGCTGCCGAGGCCGCACGGCGGCACGCTCGGGCAGGTCTGCCGACGCGTTGGTATCGATCAGCACCAGCCCGGCGATCCGTTCGGGCGCCAGCCGCGCCATCCTCAGCGCCACGATGCCGCCCATCGAGAATCCGACAGGGAGCAGCGGCCCCTCGACGGCACCCAGGGCAAGCTGCGCCAGCCCGTCAATGCTGTCGGCCCCGGTCAGCGGCACATCCACCGCGCCCGGCAGAACCGCGCACACCTCGTCGGTCCACAGCCGGGCGTCGCACATGTTCCCCGGCAGCAGCAGCGGGGTCGCTGCCATCACAGGCGCGGGGTCCAGGCCCGGTTGGGCAGCGGATCCAGCACGAACCGGCGGACCGCATTGTGCGCGAAGGCCACGCCGTGGCCGAAACCGGCCCGCCGGGTCGGCCCGCCCTCACGCCGGTGCACGGCCGCCAGCAGGGCAACTGCGTCTCCGGCGACCACGACGCGCAGGACGTACCGCCGGACACGCGCCCGCCGTGCCGATGCGGTATCCGAATCGGCACTGCCATGGC
>JBBRKH010000171.1:0-5343 GCA_038217965.1 Sphingomonadales bacterium
GATCACGCACTGCAAGGCGATCACGCACGGCAAGGCGTTGAGCGCGCAATGCGGCTGGTTGCCCGTGCCGCCCGGCAGGGCCTGGCATTTCTGGCCGTGTTGCTGGCTTTCGGTGCGCTTGCAGCGGCGCCCGCACAGGCCCAGCTTGACACTGGCTATCAGTTGGGGCCGAGCGACAGCATCACGGTGGTCGTCTATGGCAACAACGAATTCAATGTCGAAACGCGGATCAAGCCGGATGGTTCGATCGTGATGCCGCTCATCGGCAAGGTTCAGGCGTCCGGCAAAACAGTGATCACCCTTGCTGACGAAATTACCAGACGGCTGGAGGCGGGCAACTACCTGCGCGATCCGATCGTCAACGTCGAAATCGGCCAATACAACAGCCGCTATGTCCGTATAGCCGGCAAGGTGGCGACGCCCGGTCTCCTCCCGCTCGATCGCAACTATCGGGTGCTCGACATGCTGTTGCGGGCCGGCTGGGTCGCCGAAGGTGCCTCCGATTACGTCACCCTGCGGCGCGAAGATGGCAGCGAGCCGACCCGGCTGCTGACCGAGGATCTGGCGCGTGGCGGGCCGGGCAGCGATATCACGCTTCGGGCCGGTGACACCCTTTTTGTCGACGATGCGGAAGTTGTGTATGTTACCGGCCAGGTGAATCGCCCCGGCATCTATGCCCTGAAGCCGGACATGATGGTCTGGGAGCTGCTGGCAACCGCTGGTGGTGTCACGGCCACCGGCTCGGGCAACAAGGTCGGCCTCAAGCGCGGCGGCGCCGCCAAGGAAACGGATGCCGATGGCCAGACCAAACTTCAGGTCGGCGATGTCGTGAACGTGAAGGAACGTTTGTTCTAGCAAGCCTCGGCGGTATGCTGAATGTGATGGGGATGGGAGTGCAGCGGCAATGAGTTTGATTCAGTTTCTCAGGATCCTGATAGCGCGACGGTGGATGATCCTTTCCACCATGCTTGCCTGCATGGCAGTCGCAACCGTCATCGCAATGCTGCTTCCGAAGCGGTATCCAGCGACTGCGCGGGTCATGCTCGATATCGTGAAGCCCGATCCGGTTACCGGCCGCGCCATCGATGCGAACAGCGCCCGAACCTATATTCGCACGCAGATCCAGCTGCTGAGCGACATGCGCATCGCGGGCCAGGTGGTGGACGATCTCGGTCTTGCAAACGATCCTGCCACCATTGCGCGCTATGCAGCCACCGGGCTCACCGAGCTGGATGGCGGCATCCGCGGTTGGCTGGCGCAGCAGATCATCGACAACACCTCCGCCAACCAGATCGAAGGCTCCAACCTGCTGGAAATCCAGTATCAGGGGCCAACACCGGAGCTGGCCAAATTGTTCGCCGCTGCCATTCGCGATGCTTACATCGAGGCCGCACTGGCCTTCCGCACCGACGCCGCCGGCCGAACCGGCGACTGGTATCTCGAACAGGCGGGCCGATCGCAGCAGCAGCTGACCGCAGCCGAGGCACAGATGTCCAAATTCATGCAGGACAATAGCATTGTCATCCAGGGCGGGATGGACAGCGACCTCGTGCGCCTGCAATCGCTGCAAGGCGCAGTTCAGGCCGCGCGCGGCATGCAGGGGTCGAACGACGCATCGGCTGCCGCGAGGCTGTCCAATGATCCGGTTGCTGATCAGCTCGCACTGCAGCTGGCCACCATCGAAGATGAGCTTGCCCTGGCGGGTGCCCGGCTGGGCTCGTCGCACCCGACCTACAAGGCCATTCAGGCCCGACGGAACACGCTGAGCGAAGCGCTGGCGCGTGCGAAATCGAATTCGCAATCCGGCGTTGCTGCGGTTTCCGGCGCAACGCGGAAGTCGTTGTCCGAGCTGGAAGGCGAACTTGCCGCGCAGGAGCGCAAGGTGCTGGCGCGCAAGCCGCTGATGGATCAGCTCGTCACCATGGGTCGCGATGTGGAACTGAAGCGGGCGCAATTCGACAGCGCCAAGCAGAAGGCCGCCGATCTCCGGCTCGAGGCGAATGTCTCCGAAACGCCACTGGTCATTCTCGGAGAAGCATCGGTGTCGCGGACACCTTCCTATCCGAAGATTCCGCTTGTCATCGGTCTTTCGGCCTTCTTCGGTCTGGCGCTCGGCATTCTTTCAGCCATCATCACCGAATTCCTGGCCCGACGCATTCGTGGTCAGGAAGACCTCGCCTTCGCAACCGGCGTGCCGGTCATGGTCACGGTCGGATCGGCAACGCCGTCTCCGGGCAGATTGCGGATGCAGCGGCTGTTTGGCCGGCGCGGTAACGACGAACCCGATGGCGAATTGCAGGCGATCTGAACATGACTGACATTCAAACGACTTCGCGAGCGGACGAAACCACGGATTCGCTGCTGCAGACCGGCTTGCTGACGGACGAACAGGCGCGGCTCGTCGCCGAGCATCAGGCAAAAACCGGGCTTGATTTCGATTCGGCAGCAGTTGCGCTTGGCCTGGCAACGGACGAGGATCTGGCGTTGGCGCGGCAGCAGGTGCAGGGCAGCCTGGCATTGCAGCTTGCGCCGGCACAGGCTGTTTCGGACGAGATCGTGGTCATTTCCGATCCGACCAGCCCGCGTGCCGAATCGCTCCGCCTGCTGCGCACGCAGATCATCGCGCAGCATGTTGGGGCAGGGCGTCGCGCATTTGCCGTGACTGCGGCCGTGGATGGGTCGGGCGCCACCTATGTGGCGGCAAACCTTGCCGTGGCACTGAGCCAGGTGGGCATCAAGACCTTGCTGGTCGATGCCAACCTGCGCAGTCCGCGCATCGAAAACATGTTCGGCATCGATCCCAATGGCCCCGGGCTCTCGACCTATCTTTCGTTGCAGGCAAACCGGCCGGAGCGGGTGGTTTATGCCGATGTGCTGCCCAACCTTTCCGTTATTCCAGCCGGCCCACCCGTCGCACGGCCGCAGGAACTGCTTTCGGGCGCCCGTTTTCGCACCGGCGTCGATATTCTGCTGCGGCAGTATGATGTGGCAGTGTTTGACACCCCGGCCACCAACGAGAATGCCGACGCGCTGACCGTCGCCGGCCTGCTGGGCTATGCGCTGGTCGTGTCGCGTCGTGACCACGGATTTGTGAAGGATGTGCAAACACTTTCGCAGCAGCTCGCGGCTTCGCGTGCAACCGTTATCGGCGCAGTTTTGAACGAGTATGACTGACCGAAGGACGCGGCGGTTAAAATTTCAGGGGGACTGGTCGGCACATGACGGCTGAAGCACTTCACCACGAACGGCCAATTGTCCGCTTTGCACGGCAGCATCCGATACTCTCGCTTGCGCTGCTGCTTACGGTTTTGCCGACACTCTACGCCATGGCAACGCAGAGCTGGACGCGGGAGGAGGGCGTGCACGGCCCGCTGGTGCTGGCGACCGCCATATGGCTGGTGTGGAGGCAATGGGACGAAATCATCGCCGAAGCGCGGCCGGGAATGATGGCTATCGCTGCTCCCCTTCTGGTGCTGGGGGCAGTGGCCTACACATTTGGCCGTGCCTACAATTTCCTCATTGTGGAAGTGGCGGCCTTGTTGCTGTCGCTCGTTGCGATCGCCTATTCCTTTGTGGGCGCCAAAGTCCTCAAGAAGCTCTGGTTTCCAATCGCTTACACGGTCTTTCTCATCCCGCTGCCAGGCTGGGTACTGGATACGCTCACCCAGCCGCTGAAGATTTTCGTGTCGGACGTAACCACCTGGCTGCTTGCCGTGGTGGGCTATCCGATAACCCAGGTCGGCGTCACGCTCTATATTGCGCAGTATCAGCTGCTGGTCGAAGACGCCTGCGCCGGGCTCAATTCCATCATCAGTCTCACTGCGGTTGGCCTGTTTTACATCTACCTTCTGCACAATGCATCATGGCGCTATTCGCTGTTGCTGCTCGCTTTTGTGCTGCCGATTGCAATTGCTGCCAACATCGTGCGTGTCATCATCCTGGTGCTCATCACCTATTATTTCGGTGACGAGGCAGCGCAGGGTTATCTGCATGATTTCGCCGGTATCGTTACATTCGTCTCGGCGCTGCTGTTCATCTTCTTGCTGGATTCGGTGCTGACCCCTCTGCGCGGATGGCTGGGAGACAAATCCGATGCTTAAGCGCCGCGATCTGCTGCTCGGGATTCCGCTGCTGGCGGCGGCTGGCGCCGCAGCGGCGCTGAAGCCGAGGGAGCGGATGAACCTGCTTGGAGAGAACAAGCTGGAGGATATGATTCCGCTCGCCTTTGCGTCGTGGGAGGTGATTCCTTCGAATGCTGTCATCCTGCCCGAAGCGCGCGAGGGCAGCCTAGCGGACACCCTCTACGATCAGACGGTCAGCCGGCTGTATGTCAGCAAGACCCGGCGGCCGATGATGCTGGTCATCGCCTATGGCAACACCCAGTCCGATCTGCTGCAGTTGCACCGGCCGGAAGCCTGCTACACGGCCGTCGGCTTTGAAATCTCGCAATCCCGCCGTGCCGAAGTGCGGGTGATCGGAGACGCGATCATTCCGTCGCGTGAACTGCTGGCGACAAGCAATGATCGCATCGAGCCCATACTCTACTGGACACGGATCGGCGACCTGCTGCCCACCACCGGGGGCGAGCAGCGGCTGATGAAGCTGCAGACCGAAATGGAGGGTTTCATTGCCGACGGTGTGCTTGTTCGCATGTCGACTGTCGGCGAAGGGGCCAAAGAGGAGTTTGCCGATCTGCGGACATTCGCCGCTGAAATGCTGCTTGCCACCAAGCTGCCCGGCCGCCCTGCGCTGGTGGGAAGGCCTATTGCACAGGCCATCAAGGCCGCGGCATGATGGACCTGCTGCCGCTGTTCGGTGCGGACTGCGGCCGGAGCAAGGGCATTGCCGACGACGCCTCAGCCTTCACCTCAGTCTTTGAAATTGCCGAACGGCCGCAGGAAATAGTGAATGAAGCCGACAATGGCGGCAATGCCGGCAATGGCGATCGCGTGATACAGAATCTCTCCGGTGTCGATGGCATGGTTGCCCACCTGGTTGATGACCGCGCACGCAACGGATGCCGCCAGATAATACCACATGTTGTCGCGCTCCGGCCCAACCGACCGCTGCAAAAACAGCACGATGAGGCCGGCGAAAATCGCAACCGTCACCCAATCGTAAACCGTTTCCATGCCGTTTCCTTCGTGCCGCTGTTCTCAGCATTTCGTCTGGCGCGTCGTCGTGGAAATCTGCCGCGCCGACATTTCGCTAGCCGCAATTTCAACCCGCTTCAACATGGGCATGGGCACTTTATCGCAAATTGCCCGCAATGCCATCCATCCGGTGCGCTGAAATGAACGATATTGGTCCAAATGCTCCCAAGGCGTTGCTACAAGATCAATG
>JBBRKH010000172.1:0-5332 GCA_038217965.1 Sphingomonadales bacterium
GGCCTTCGCGAACCCAACAAGCCCATCGGCAACTATCTTTTTTCCGGCCCGACCGGCGTCGGCAAAACCGAAGTGGCGCGGCAACTGGCGCTTATCCTTGGCATACCGCTGACCCGCTTCGACATGAGCGAATATATGGAGCGGCACTCGGTCTCACGCCTGATCGGGGCGCCTCCGGGCTATGTCGGGTTCGACCAGGGCGGACTGCTGACCGATGCGGCTGACCAGAATCCGCACAGCGTGCTGCTGCTCGATGAAATCGAAAAGGCCCATCCCGATCTGTTCAACATCCTGCTGCAGGTGATGGACAACGGGAGACTCACCGATCACCACGGCAAGACGGTCGATTTTCGCAACATCATCCTCATCATGACGACCAACGCCGGCGCGGCCGACATGGCACGTGAAGGCGTGGGTTTTGGTGCCGGCGCCCGCATCGGCGAAGACGAGGAAGCCATCAAGCGGATGTTTACGCCGGAATTCCGCAACCGGCTGGATGCCACGGTGCCGTTTGATTATCTGCCCCCGGCCGTGGTCGCCCGCGTTATCGACAAGTTCATCCTGCAACTGGAAATGCAGCTTGCCGAACGCGATGTCCACATCGCGCTTTCGGACGAGGCGAAACTGTGGATTATCGAGCGCGGCTACGACAAGGCCTATGGCGCCCGCCCGCTCGCCCGCCTCATCCAGGAGTCGATCAAGCGCCCGCTCGCCGACGAGCTGCTGTTTGGCAAGCTCGTCAACGGCGGCGAAGTGCGCGTGCATGTGAAAGACGACAAACCCGCCTTCGAGATTATTTCTGCCGCGCCAAAGGCAAAGCGGAAGAAGAAGGTGGCAGCAGCGCTGCCCGCGCCGGAGGAAAAGTAGCCATGCTGGCCGGCCCCGGCCTGCGCTCGCGCAGAAGGCCTGTGGATTTGAGGAAAGACCTTCGATGATCACCCGCTACGCAACCGGCCCCCGCATGAGCCAGGCCGTAAGGGCCAATGGCTTCGTCTTCACAGCCGGCCAGGTGGCCGCCGATCCCTCCCCTTCGGTCGGCGCACAAACCGCGCAGATCCTCGCGCAGATAGACCAGCTTCTGGCAAACGCCGGCACCGACAAGACGAGGATCGTTTCCGCCAGCATCTGGCTTTCAGACATCGCCGGCTTCGCCGAGATGAACAGCGAATGGGACAAGTGGGTCCCCGCAGGCGAAGCCCCGGCACGCGCCACGGTGGAGGCCAAACTGGCAACGCCTGCCTATCTGGTGGAGATCGCCGTCATCGCGGTGGCATAGCACGATGGTGCTGTCGCTGCTGCGATACGCGCGGCAAAATTGCCTTTCGGATTGCTGACGGCTTCGGATCACCTCCGTTAAGGGCGCTGGCTGCATTCTGCGCATCGGTCATCATCAGGGTGGCCGAAGTGTCGGAGGCAAAAGCCATGCGCAATATTCTCCTCCTTGCCCTGCTGGTTGCCAGCCCGTCGCTGGCGCAGTCCCGCAGCGAAGTTCGCGAAAGCCGGGGCGATGTCGTCAAGGAGCGCCAGGAGCTGAACAATGCCAACCGCTCGGGAGACCCGCGCGAGATTCGCCGGGAAAGCCGCGACTATCGGTCTGCGCGCGACGAGTATCGAGACGATCGAGCGGACTATCGCGAGAGAGAAGCCTATCGCGAAGGCCGCCGGGATTATCGCGGCAGGGACGATTACCGCGACAACCGCAACACCTTTGCCCGCAGCCGCTATGTCGCGCCCTATCGCGGCTGGCACTATCAAGCCGTGAACCCCGGCTATCAGCTTCGGGGCGGCTTCTATGGGTCGCGCTATGCCATTGCCAACCCGCACTATTATGGCCTGCGCCCCACGCGCAGCCATCATCGCTGGGTGCGCTATGGCAATGATCTGCTGCTGGTGAATGTGCGCAACGGCCGCGTGTTGCAGGTTTTGCGCAGCCGTTACTGAACGATCTCCCTCACCCGCCCGGCCGGGCGGGTGAGCAGTCTTGCGCTGTCGGGCCAGCTTGCACGCATGGCCTGCCTGCGGCATCAAATGGCGATGGATGATCCCGACCTGTACCGCTATCTCCCGTGGCGAAACCGGCCGAAACTGGTGTGGCCCGGCGGCAAGCCCATCGCCGTGTGGATCGCCCCGAACCTCGAAATGTATGAAATCGATCCGCCAGCGCATCCCCGGCGCAAAAGCTGGTCACGCCCGCATCCCGATGTCGTGGCGTATTCGCATCGGGATTATGGCAACAGGGTCGGCCACTGGCGCATGGCGGATGCGATGAGCGAATTCGGCTTTCCGGGATCGGTTTCGCTGTCGGTCGCGCTCTGCCAGCACCATCCGCAAATCGTTGCCGACGCTGCGGCGCGCGGCTGGGAGTTCTTCAGCCATGGCATCTACAACACCCGCTACGCCTATGACATGTCTGCAGATCAGGAGCGTGCAATCATCCGGGATTCAATCGACACCGTGCGCGCGGCTACCGGGCACGATATCCGCGGCTGGCTGGCCCCGGCCCTCACCCACACCGTCAACACGTTCGATCTGATTGCCGAAGCTGGCCTGGATTACACCTGCGACCTCTATCACACCGACCAGCCGACCCTCATCGCCACATCGCACGGCCCGCTGACCGCCATCCCCTACAGCCTGGAGGTGAACGATCACTATGGCTTCTTCATCTACAACATGAGCCCGCGCGAATATGCCGACGCGCTCATCCGCCAGTATGAGCGGCTGGCACAGGAAGGCGAAGCCGGCGGCACGGTGATGTGCATCCCGCTGCATGCCTATCTCATCGGCCAGCCACACCGCATCGGGCCCTTCCGCGAGGTGCTGCGGCACATCGCGCAAGATGGCCGCGCCTGGATTGCCCGCGCCGGCGATATCGTCGACGCCTATCGCGCGCAGGTGCTGGAATGACCGTCGATCAGAACTATCTCCGCTATCCCCGCCGACGGCCGGGGTATGATCATGATCTCTACGCATGGTCCGACATGCATCGGCGACCGCCCATCGGCTGGCCCGGCGGGAAAGCACTGGCAATCTGGCCCTGCATCGTTGCGGAATTCTTTCCGCTGACCCCAACCGACACGCCGTTCCGCGCCCCCGGGCACATGCAGACCGCCTTTCCGGACTACCGGCACTACACCGCAAGGGATTATGGCAACCGTGTTGGCATCTACCGGCTGCTGGATGCCTTCGAGAAACGCGGAATGAAGGTATCCGTTGCCATCAATGTCGCCGTTGCAGAGCGTTATCCCGCTTTGCTGGCTGCGATTCTGAACGGCGGGCACGAAATTGTCGCGCATTCCACCGACATGAACGGCACGATCGATGGCAGTGTCTCAGCCGACGCCGAAGCCGCCATCATCTCCGACACCCGCGCCCGCTGGGCATCGATCGGGCAGGCTCCCGCTGGTTGGCTTTCCATCGCCCGATCGCAAAGCTTCCGCACAGCCGACCTGCTGCTCCAGAATGGTTTCACCTGGATGGCGGATTGGCCAAACGACGACCTGCCTTATCGCTTTGCCAACGGCATCATCAATCTGCCGCTCAACCATGAGCTTTCCGATCGGCAGATCATCAATGTCACCCAGGCGAGCGCCGACAGCTATTGCCAGCAGATCGACGATGCCGCTGCATGGCTGGCCGACGAACGCGGCCGGGTGCTGCCCTTGCAGCTGACCCCCTATATCATTGCCCTGCCCTATCGGATCGGTGCGTTCGAAGCCTTGCTCGACCGGCTTGTGGCGCGCGGCGATTGCTGGTTTGCAACCGGCGGCGCCATCATCGATGCGGCTCAGGCCGGCTCTGTCACCGGCTTGTAGATGCTCGTGCGCGGGCGCTCGAACAGCTTCATCACCATCGGCTCGAAGGCAGACAGCGGCAGCGTATCATAAGCCGGATCGAACGCCGGCTGATCATAGGCGGCGCAGAAGTGGGCGGTCGCTTCGAAATGCGGATGGCCGCGGAATTGCTCGCGCATGTCGCGGTCGAGGCCGATGTAGTGAAAGAAATAATAGCCCTGGAAGATGCCGTGCTGCTGGCAGATCCAATGCTCGGCTTCCGACACGAAGGGCTTCAGGATGGCTGCTGCAATGTCCGGGTGGTTGTAGGCGCCCAGCGTGTCGCCGATGTCGTGCAGCAGGCTCATCACCACATAGCTGTCGGGCCGGCCATCGCGCAGCGCGCGGGTTGCGGTCTGCAGGCTGTGCGTCAGCCGGTCGACCGGAAAACCGCCGTCATCGCCGTCCAGCAGCTTCAAATGATCGAGCACGCGGCGTCCACCATGCGGCGCGAACTGCATCGCCTCGCGCGCAATGATCTGCCAGTCGTCCTGTGTGCCTTCCGTCATTGCGGTGAAGCGGGCGCGTTCGATGCTTTCCATGTGCTGGTCTCCCTTTCCGCTTGCATAAGCGCATCTGCCGTGCGCGCCAAGCGCGCTGAACCGATAGCGCGGTGAGGAAGGCTCATCGAGTTCGGCCTGTCGCGCTTGCGGCGGACCGCCGAACGGGGGGGTTTTCAGCGTTGCGACGCGGTATGGGTCATCCTCTGGGATGCGCATTGCGATACACGTCCAGCAGCTGCGCAGCATCTACGCTCGTGTAGATTTGCGTCGAAGACAGCGAGGCATGGCCGAGCAGCTCCTGAATGGCTCGCAAATCCCCGCCGCGCGCCAGCAGGTGGGTGGCGAAGCTGTGCCGCAGGGCGTGCGGGGTCGCGCTTTCCGGCAGCCCTAGCACCTTTCTCGCCCGGCGCACGGTCGCGCGGAGAACATTTGCCGACAATGCGCCGCCTCTGCTGCCGCGAAAGAGTGGCTCTTCCCTGGCCATTGGCCAGGGGCACAACGCGACATAGGCATCGATGGCCGCGCGCACCACCGGCAGCAGCACCACGATGCGAACCTTGCGACCCTTGCCGCTTATCGCCAGCGTATCGCCAAGCGGCAGAGCCGCCGGCGTCAGCGACAGTGCCTCGCCGATGCGCAGGCCCGCGCCATACAGCAGCAGCAGCACGGCCGTATCGCGGGCCTGCATCCACGGCTCGTCGTGCATCTCGCCGGTCGTGTCCGCGAGTGCGCGGGCATCGTCCGGGCTGAGCGCCCGGGGCAGCGATCTGCGAACCTTCGGCGCCTTTACCCCGTCGATCCCTGCGGCAACCGCGCCGTGCCGCTCGCGCGTGTGCCCGACGAAGGTTTTCAGCGCCGACAGCTCGCGCGCCGCGGAGCGGTTCTGCAGGCCCTCGGCCCGGCGACAAGCGAGAAAGCCGCGGAAATCGGCAGTGGAAAGTGCATCGAGCAGCGCCAGATCCGGCGGCCGGCCCTGGCTGTGCTCGACAAAGCGCA
>JBBRKH010000173.1:0-5306 GCA_038217965.1 Sphingomonadales bacterium
CGATCACGCCGCCTTCACGCGCGACGTGATCGCGGCGCTGCGGCAGCAAGTTGCCACTGCCCCGGAGCGAGCGCTCGAACCTTGACCGTTCCCAGGGTGCCGCCTCCGCCGGCGCGCAACCGTTCGGCCAGCCGCGCAAGCGCCGGGCCATCAGGATCGACTGTGCCGAAATGGGCCAGACCTCGCGCCAGCATCCGGCGCTGCAGCTCGGGCGGCAGCGCTTCCGGATCGAGCACGAGATGCGCCCCTGCCACCGTGGCGCGAGAGGCCCAGGCAAGCTCGGCGGCCCACAGCAGTGCAGCTTCGGCTTCGGCGCAATGGGCTGCAGAGGCTGCCAGCCGCTCTGTGGAAAGCCATTCGCTCGCCGCCAACAGGGAGCGCGCACGGCTGCGGTCGAACCGGGCACTGCTGTTTGCCGGATCGACAACCGGCGTCCAGCCCCTGGCGCAAACAGGGCCTCGCAGATCGGCCCGCCGCCACCCCAGAAGCGGTCGCAGCAGCGCCACGCCATTTCCCAGATCCCGACTCGGGCGAATGCCTCCCAGACCCGCAACCCCGCTGCCGCGCGCCAGCCGCAGCAGCACCGTTTCGGCCTGGTCGTCGGCATGGTGGGCTGTCAGCAGGAAGGCAATGGTTCGCGATGCGCACCATTCTGCAAGCGCCGCATAGCGCGCGTCGCGCGCACCCGCCTGCACATTGGAATCGGCTATCGGAATTGCCGGCTGCAACGTCGCGTTTGGCAAACCCAGGCCTTCGGCCAGCCGCGCGACCATCGCGCATTCGGCCGCATTTTCAGCTCGCAACCGATGATCGAAGCTGAGGACCGTGACCTGACCCGCAAAGGCTTCGGCAGCCAGCGCCATCAGGGCAAGGGAATCGCCGCCGCCCGACACAGCCACCGCAAGCCGCGCTGCAGCGCTCCATTCGGCGCCGGCAAGCGCGATGACCGCCTCTGCAAAGGCCTCCGAAGTCAGCGCGCCCGGCGTGTCACGCTCCGCATTTTGCCTGTGCGCGGGTGGAGCTGGCATCTGCCCCCAGCTGCCCGACAAGCTTGTCCGGAAAGGCCGTGCGAAGCTGATCGAGCGCCTGGCATGCGGCTTTGGGCTGCTGCAGCGCAAGCAGTGCCCGCCCCAGCCAGAGCAGGCTGTTCGGCGCCCGATCCCCGCGCGGATACGTCTGGTAGCCGGCGAGGAAGGCTTTGGCGGCCTGCGCATGCCGGCCCTGCTGCATCATCGATCGTCCGGCCCAGAATTGCGAATGGCCCGCGCGGGAATGCTTCGGATTGGCGACCATAAAGGCTGTCAGGGCCTTTTCCGCGCCGGCATAGTCGCCAGCCGCATAGCGAGCATAGCCGGCACGATAGGCGGCTTCGGCAGGGTCTGCTGCAGCTGTTGCCGGCACTTCAACCGACGGCAGGGCGGCGGCTGGCGGAACTGGTCTTGGCTGCAGCTCGACCGGCGGTCTGGCCTCGGGCAAAGGCAATGCCGGTGCCGCAGTGGTGCCGCCTTCGATCGCATTTAGGCGAAATTCGGTGTCGCCCTTCATCTTGGCGAGCTGCGATTCCAGCTGCCGCATCTGAAACTGCAACTGCTCCACCTGCCCGGTCAAGGTCCGCTGCTGCCGTTCCAGCCCGTCGACCCGCTGGCTGAGATCGGCCAGCGGCGAAGTGGCCGGGCTGCCGGCTTGCACCACCGGGGGCGCCGTCTCGGGCATCACCTCCGGCGCAAAAAACCGTTTGTCGGCACCGGGAAAAACCTGCCGCTGCACGGCGCGCATCTGGCCTTCCAGCGTGCCCACCCGCTTGTCGATTGCAGTGACCTGCGCCTGCGGCGCCACCGCTACACCCTGCGCTGCAATCGGCGACGCAGACACTATCAGCACTCCAACGCCCAGACCGACCAGTCGCACACAAACCTCCGAGACATTCATTCGTGCTGCCATAAGACCGCGACCCGGCTTGCAGCAAGCTGAACCGGCATTACTGCTGCGGCGCAGCTCGCGCAGGCACCGGCGCGCCAGGGCTGCTGGCCGCGTTGGCGATCGGCTGCATCGGCGCCAACCCTCCAGCAGACGGCACCGGCAGCGCCAGCAGATCCGCCGGCGCCAGAGACAGCGCCCGGACCGTTTGCGCATCGCCACCGAGCGGCGGAATTGCCCGTTCGCCGACCTTCACGTCCAGCGCTCCGGCACGCCCGGTGCGCAGCACCCAGGGCTTGCCCGGCGGCAATGTCAGCAGCTGCGCGGGCGCCATCGTCCCCATGAAGAAGGTTTCGCCGCTGTCACGGTCGCTTACCCGCAGCCAAACCTCGGTTTTCGCCCTGAGCGAAACAGGCGCTCCGGGAACGGGTGCCCCAGGAACAGGTGCCCCGGAATCGGCCGCGCCGGGCACGGCCGCCGTGGCTTCGGCAAAATCCTCGTCCATAAGCGGCGGTGCGCCGGCCTCGGCGATCAGGGGCACCGGCGGTGGCGGAGCCGAAAACCAGCCGGCCCCCCAGCCCCAGAAGGTGCCCAGCACCAGCGCGGCGGAGACGCCGGCGACCAACCGCTTCGATGGCATCCGCCGTGCATCCAGTGGCTGCATGTCCACCATCGTCGGCACCGGCGCACCCTTGCGGGATTCCTCGCGATAGCGCTCTCCGCACGCCACCGGATCAAGCCCCACGGTGCGCGCATAGGCCCGGACAAAGCCGATCGAATAGGTCAGCGCCGGCAGGTCGTCATGTTCGTCTGCCTCGATCAGCGTGAGCAACCCCGGCCTGACCTTGGTGCGATGCGCAACGTTTTCCAGCGAAAGGCCAGCCGCTTCGCGTGCCTGCCGCAGCACGCCGCCGATGGTATCTGGAACAGCAGCCTTCGCGGCATTGCGCGCTGCCTTGCGCGCCGGATCGCTGCCAGCAGGGGGGCCGGATTGCTCGTCTGCCTGCCCGCTGTCCTGCTCGCTCACGGTCAATCTCCCCGGTGGCAAACCAAGCAGAAACCTCGCCCGAGGCAAGTCTCGAAAAGGGTTGCCAAAACCCGACCTTCGGATTGGCGCGCGGCCTGGCGAAAGTCAACCAATGCGAGCGCCCACGGGCGCTGCCGCCAAAAATTGCACGCGCCACCGGCGCGGCGGCCAATAAATGCACGCGCCCACAGGCGCGGCGGCCGAAATTTGCACGCGCCCACAGGCGCGGCCGTAGCAGCCTCCCTTGTTGCATCGCAGCAGATGCGCTATGGGATGCCCGGCACGCGCGCCCCTCTCGTTCACGGATTATCCCATGCCTTCCGGCCCCAAGCCCCTCCGCAATGTGGCAATCATTGCCCACGTCGATCATGGCAAGACCACCCTCGTCGACCAGCTGTTCCGCCAGTCCGGCACCTTCCGCGACAACCAGCGTGTGGCCGAACGCGCAATGGATTCCAACGATCTTGAGCGCGAACGCGGCATTACAATCCTGGCCAAATGCACGTCGGTCGACTGGGTGGATGCCGATGGCACCCATATCCGCATCAATATCGTCGACACGCCCGGCCACGCCGATTTCGGCGGCGAAGTCGAACGCATTCTCTCCATGGTCGATGGCGTCATCCTGCTGGTCGATGCCGCCGAAGGCCCGATGCCGCAGACGAAATTCGTCACCGGCAAGGCGCTGGCGCTCGGCCTGCGCCCGATCGTCGTCGTCAACAAGATCGACCGGCACGATGCCCGCGCGCAGGAAGTGCTGGACGAGGTTTTCGACCTGTTCGTGACGCTGGACGCCAGCGAGGAGCAGCTGGACTTCCCGGTGCTGTTCGCTTCGGGGCGCAACGGCTATGCCGGCCACGATAGCGAAGTTCGCTCCGGCGATCTCACCCCGCTGTTCCAGACCATTGTCAGCCATGTGCGCCAGCCGGTCGCCGATCCGGACGCGCCATTCCAGTTCCTGGTGTCGCTGCTCGATCGCGACAACTTCGTCGGCCGCATCCTCACCGGTCGCATCGCTGCCGGCACCGTCAAGCTCAACATGCCGATCCGCGCGGTGGACCCGGCCGGCAACATCGTGGAAGAAGGCCGCGCCACGCGCATCTTCGCCTTCCGCGGCCTCGAGCGCGTGCCGGTGGAAGAAGCGTCCGCCGGAGACATCATCAGCCTCGCCGGCCTCACGGTCGCCACCGTTGCCAGCACCATTGCCGACCCCGGCGTCATCGAGCCGCTGTTTGCGCAGCCCATCGATCCACCGACGCTTTCCATGCGCTTTTCGGTGAACGACAGCCCGTTCGCCGGCAAGGAAGGCACCAAAGTCACCAGCCGGATGATCCGCGACCGGCTGTTCCGCGAAGCCGAAGGCAATGTCGCCATCAAGGTGACCGAAGCCGAAGACAAGGACAGTTTCGAAGTGGCCGGGCGCGGCGAACTGCAGCTCGGCGTGCTCATCGAAACCATGCGCCGCGAAGGCTTCGAGCTTTCGATCAGCCGCCCGCGCGTCATCCTGCAAACCGACGATCTCGGCCACCGCCTGGAGCCTTATGAAACCGTCGTCATCGATGTGGACGATGCCCACTCCGGCACGGTTGTGGAGAAGATGGCCGGCCGCAAGGCGGAAATGACCGACATGCGCCCTTCGGGTGGCGGCAAGGTGCGGCTCACCTTCTCCGGCCCGTCGCGCGGCCTGATCGGCTATCACGGCGAGTTCCTGTCTGACACGCGCGGCACCGGCATCATGAACCGGCTGTTCGATCGCTACGGCCCCTACAAGGGCGCCATTGCCGGGCGTTCCACCGGCGTGCTGATCTCCACCGAAACCGGCGAAGCGGTTGGCTATGCGCTCGGCTATCTGGAGCCGCGCGGCGTGCTGATGGTGGTGCCGGGCGAAGCCGTCTATGCCGGCATGGTGATCGGCGAGAATGCGCGCGACGATGACCTGGAAGTCAACCCGCTGAAATCCAAGGCGCTGACCAACTTCCGCGCGAGCGGCAAGGATGATGCGCTGCGCCTCAGCCCGCCGAAGCGCCTGACGCTGGAACAGGCGATTGCCTATATCGACGAGGACGAGCTGGTGGAAGTAACGCCCAAATCCATCCGCATCCGCAAACGCTATCTGGACCCCAACGAGCGCAAGCGCCATTCGCGGGCGCTGAAGGCGGCGAGCTGAGGTATTTGGGCATTGGCATTGCTGAGAATTGCACGGATTGCTTGTAACTCTACGATAGGTTAACCAGTGGCTATGGTCGAGTTCATCACCCAATGGTGGCCCTATATCGTCGCTGTTGTAGCCGCTGTTTGGGCCGTCTTCCGCTTTGTAGCCGACCGGCGAAACAAGGACAGGAAAGCGGACGGACCGGCCACA
>JBBRKH010000174.1:0-5299 GCA_038217965.1 Sphingomonadales bacterium
TGCTGCTGCTCGCGAAAGTCACAGCCGCGTGCGGCCTTGCGCTTTCCGGCCGCTTCCACCAATCACTTGGCGCATGTCCGTTCTGAACCTTTCCGCCGACACCGAACGCCACGCTCCCACCCGGCTGGCCGAGCCCGACACCTTCGTGGACGCCCGTGCCGTGTTCGGCGTTGAAATCGACATGCAGGTGCCGGCCTTCTCCGCGCCCGACGAGCGCGTGCCCGATCTGGACGCCAGCTATGTGTTCGATCCGGAAACCACGCTCGCCATCCTTGCCGGATTCACCTTCAACCGCCGGGTGATGATCCAAGGCTATCATGGCACGGGCAAATCGACGCACATCGAGCAGGTTGCAGCCCGCCTCAACTGGCCTTGCATCCGCATCAATCTGGACAGCCACATCAGCCGCATCGATCTTGTCGGCAAGGATGCGATCGTGCTGCGCGACGGCAAGCAGGTGACGGAGTTCCGCGAGGGGCTGCTGCCGTGGGCGTTGCAGACGCCGACCGCGCTGGTGTTCGACGAGTATGATGCCGGCCGACCGGATGTGATGTTCGTGATCCAGCGCGTGCTGGAAGTGGAGGGCAAGCTCACCCTGCTCGATCAGAACCGGGTGATCCGGCCGAACCCCTATTTCCGCCTGTTTGCCACCGCCAACACGGTTGGCCTTGGCGACACCTCGGGCCTGTATCACGGCACCCAGCAGATCAACCAGGGCCAGATGGACCGCTGGAACATCGTCACCACGCTGAACTATCTGCCGGCCGCGACCGAGGCTTCGATCGTTCTTGCAAAATGCCCGGGCACCGATCCGAAGACAGTGGCCAGCATGGTGAAGGTGGCCGAAATGACCCGCAACGGCTTCATCGCCGGCGATATCTCCACCGTGATGTCGCCGCGCACGGTGATCACCTGGGCACAGAATGCCGACATCTTCAAGAACCTCGGCTTTGCCTTCCGGGTCAGCTTCCTCAACCGCTGCGACGAAGCCGAGCGGGGCATCGTTGCCGAATATTATCAGCGGGTGTTCGGCGAGGAACTGCCCGAAAGCGTGGTTTCGAAGGCCAAGCGTTAGGGGCTGGGCGTTAAGGGCCGGGCGATAAGGGCCGGGCGCTAAGGGCCGGGCGCTAAGGGCCGGGTGTCAAGGTCAGCGTCCAGCGTGCCGGGCCCGGCAGGAAGGGCGTCGGCCGCCCCTGAATCCAATCCTCGTGGCCGCCGAGATAATAGGGCGCCAGCGGATTGCCGCTTTGCCCCCCCGGCATGTGGAACAATCCTTCGCCTTCCCGACCGGGAGACACCGCAAAGCGTTCGGACGCGCCGAAACCTGGCGCTTGGGCGCGCACCGTCGCGCGGTCACCCGGCACGCCGACATCACGGGGGTTGACGAACCAGCCGAGGGGTTTGATGGCACCCGCCAACGGGTGCGACACGCCGGCCGTGGCGATTTCTCCCCACACATGGCGCTCCAGTGGCCCTCTCACATCATCGGCCACCGCTGCAAGCGCCGCTGCTATCAGCGCATCCCAGCTGGCATAGCCCGGTGGCACCAGCCCCGCCGGCCGGGCTGTCAACAGTCTGCGGACACTGCCCTCGGCCTGGCTTGCAACGAATGTGCGGCGCCCGATGCCTTTTTCCGGTTTGCCGAGATAGCCCTCGTAGCTGCGTTCGACGAGCTCGCGGCGGAATGTGTCGATCAGGCGGTAGCCGACGGACTCAGGCACGGCGCGCTCGCCCCATTGCCTGATGTAGGGGATCATGGACGCCAGCCGCGCGTCTCGCCCGGGCTTCTGCAACTCCGCCAGCATCAGCTGCTGCCAGAAGCGGTTGCGCGTCGAGACATCATCCAGCTGGATGGCCAGGAAATCCTTGGGGGTGAATGTCTGCCTGGCCAGCAAAAGCTCGCGGATCCGGCCAGCCCGCGCGCCGGTGTCGTAGCCGCCATCGCCGAGCAGGGCGTAGGCTTCGCCGCCCAGCACACGGCTGTTGGCTGTCCAGATGCGGGCATCCGCGGGATCGACCACGCGCGGCGTTGCGTCCGGTGTCAGGTCCCCGGCCCAGCCCTTGCTGCCATCGGCGAAGCTCACGGCGTCCTGCCCATCGAACCCGAAGCGCTTCGGCACCCGCCCGATGATGGTCCAGCCGATGCTGCCGCCGCTGTCCCCCACGGTCAGATTCTGTTGCGGAATGCCGGATTTCATGCCCGTGGAGAGAGCTTCCGCAACCGTTGCGGCGCGCTCCATCTCCAGCGCCGCTCCAAGCCGCACGGCGCGCATGTCGTGGGCTGTCCAGCGCATCGCGAGCGAGCGACCGAATGCGTCCTTGCCGACGATCGGCCCCCAGACGGTTTCTTCCACAACCAGCGCGGTGCAATCCTTTCGGACGCAGACCGGTTCTTCGATGCGCCGGACCTTCTGCTCGCCGGCCGGCGTTCGATAGACGCCGGGCTTGCCGGGCACCCATTCGACAATGACCGCGTCGATGGTGTCGATATAGCTGTTGGTATAGCCCCAGGCGACCTTGCCGTTGCTGCCGGCCACCAGAAACGGGGTCCCGGGAAGGGTAACGCCCGTCGCGTCCAGCGGAAATTCGGTCGAACCGGCGGAGGGTTTCACCACCAACCGCGCGCGATACCAGATGGATGGCACATTGAGGCCGAGGTGCATGTCGTTGGCGACAAGGGCGGCACCGCTCGCCGTCAGCGCGCCACCCACGGCCCAGTTGTTGGAGCCCGCCATTTCGGGGATGCGGATATCGGCGGCCGCCGCCGGGATGGCCGGGCCGTTCATCGGCGCGAGCGACGCTGGCATGGGCGCTTCCGGCAGCACCGAACCATCGAGCGGCGCATCGAGGAGCGTGCCGAGCGGAAACAGAAAATCGGCAAGCGCCCGGCCGCCCTTGCGCATGGCAAGTGCCCGTTCCATTTCGCGTTGCGGCACCGAAGGCTGCAGATTGAGATACATGGCAAAAACTGCCAGCACCGTGTCTTCGCTCTGCCAAAGCTCGGGCGTGCTGCGCGTGATGACATACTCGTAGGGGCTGCCGCCGAGTTCGGCAGCGCCGCGCCGCACTCCGGCCACATAGGCTGCAAGCATCGCCCGTTCGGCCGGGTCCATTGCGGCGACGAGGGCTTTGGCCCGCGCGCGAAACCGATGCAGCCGAATGCGCCGGTCGATCGCTTCGGTCACCGAGCCCGACAGCTCGGACAGTTCGCCGGCCGCCAGCCGCCGCAGCGTGTCCATCTGGAACAACCGCTCCTGCGCGTGCAACCAGCCGAGGGCGAAAGCGAGGTCGGTGCGGGTGGCGGCGGTCAGTGTCGGGACACCGTCGGCGTCGCGCACGATGCTGACCGGCGCACTCAGGCCCTGCACCTGCACCGTGCCTTCGAGCGTCGGCCGGCTGCGCTGCATGCCCCACCAGACCCAACCGACGACCAGCACAATGAGCAGCAGTACGGCCAGAACAAGCCATTTCAGGAGGCGCCCAAGCTGGCGCCCGAAAGTTGCTGTTGTCGCCATGTTGCAAAGCCCTCCCTTTCGGCTCCGCTAAGGCGCGAGGCTCGGCCGCGCAAGCAGCCGACTGTTGCAGTTTGGTGACAGTGCGGCACCAAAGGCGCGCGCATGGTTAACGAAGCAATTCCCGCAAGCCAGAAGCGAGTGTAGAATCGCCGAAACAACACTGCTCCTAAGGAGAATTTCCTGTGCCAGCCAAAGCCTCTCGCTTTCTCGCCGCCACCGCCGTCGCGGCCCTTGCCACGTCGGCGTTCGCGCAATCCGGCCTGGGGTCCGAGGCCGGCGAAGACATTATCGTTACTGCCACCAAGCGGGAGTCGGCGCTGCAAGATGTGCCGTTCTCCATCAACGCGCAGACCGAAGCGATGCTGCAACGTTCGGGCGCGACCACGATCGAGGATGTGTCGCGCAGTGTCGCCGGGCTTTCGATCCAGAATCTGGGGCCCGGCCAGAGCCAGGTTTCGGTGCGCGGCGTGTCGGCCGGGCAGATCGTGCGCGATCAGCCGGGCGTGAAGGAGCAGGTCGGCTTCTATCTCGATGAATCAGTCATTTCGCTGTCCTTGTTCACGCCCGATCTCGATCTTTTCGACCTCAATCGGGTGGAAACATTGCGCGGGCCGCAAGGCACATTGTTTGGATCCGGATCGGTCGGCGGCACAATCCGTTATATCACCAACCAGCCGACGACCGAGCGGGTCGAAGGCACGATCGAGGGCAATCTGAATTTTGTCGATGGCGGTTCGGTTGGCGGGCATCTGAAGGCGGCGGTCAATCTTCCGCTGTCGGACAAGGTTGCCGTGCGCGGTGTCGCCTATTTCACCCAGTTCGGCGGCTTCATCGATGCGCTGGGCGAAAACAGCCAGGTGCGCGAAAATGTGAACGACGGCTGGCGGCTTGGCGGCCGGCTGTCGGTCGCTTTCAAGCCGACCGAAGACATCACCATCACGCCGCGCATAGTGTATCAGGAGGTGCGCGCCAACGGCTTCAACCGGCAGGAAATCTTCAATCTTTTCGCCAATCCCTTCACAACCACGCGCCCGGCGATCGCGCTGGAGGAACGCCAGCAATATCTGCTGCTGCGCGAGCGCTTCACCGATGATTTCCTGCTTGCCGACCTGAATGTCAGCATTGGCCTTGGTCCGGTCACGCTGACTTCGGTTACCAGCTATGTCGATCGTGATATTGTCGTCGGCCGCGATGCCTCCGCGCTCACCGGCTCCGTTTCGGTCGATCTCAGCTATCCGGCCGCCGCGGTGCTGTTGCCCTCCAATCTCGTGGACACCACCAAGGTTGAACAGTTCACCCAGGAGGTGCGGCTGTCGTCCAACAATGACGGGCCGTTCCAGTGGCTGATCGGCGGCTTCTACTCCGATGTAGACCGCGCTTACACCCAGCGCCTGCCAACTCCGGGCTATGACTTTTTCACCGATCAGGTGCTCGGCGCCGGGACGTCGGCGGCGGTCGCCAACGGCTTTCCTGCGAATTCGCCTTACAATTCGAACATTCCGTACAAGATCGAGCAGAAGGCGCTGTTCGGCGAGGCCAGCTATGCCTTTGGGTCGCTTACTGCGACGGCCGGTTTGCGCTGGTATGACTTCTCCGAAACCCGCACCTTCAAATCCGGCGGCCTGTTTGCCAACGGCGACAATGCGGTGGACGAGACCCAGTCCGACGGCTTCACTCCGCGCTTCCTGCTGTCGTGGAAGGCAAGCGAGGATGTGACCGTCAACGCGCAGGCCTCCAAGGGCTTCCGGCTTGGCGGTGTCAACGATCCGCTGAACCTGCCGCTG
>JBBRKH010000175.1:0-5283 GCA_038217965.1 Sphingomonadales bacterium
TCGATGATCGGCGCGGCGGAGAGGTCGCACACAGCCTGCACCGGGTTTATGCCCTGGTGCACGAGCGGTTGCTGGACGGAAGCGTCGAAAGCCTTTCGCAGGCGCTGGAAGCTGTGGACGAGATTGCCGCAGCCTGGCGCCAGATCCAGCCCAAGGCGGGCCGTGCAATGCCAGACGCCGCGAACTGACGCCGCCAACCGACGGCGCTTCAGCTTTCTCCAAGCTCGCCGGCTGCGATCCCCAGCTGCGCCCACAACGCCTGCAACGCGGCATCCGTCTGTCGCCACATATCCGGCACTGACAGATCATCGGGCGCGATGGCCATCGGCCAATGCGTTTCGATGAGCCGCTCCAGCAGGTCGAGCTTCTGCGCATCCATCAAAAAGCGGCGGTCCACGGCGTCAAGCGCCTCGTGCGTCAGCGCCAGCCGCAGCCGCAGGCATGCCGGGCCACCGCCATTGCGCATCGATTCGCGCAGGTTCAGCACATGCAGGTGGCAAACAGGATTGGCCGGGTCGGCGGCCACCCTCTGCAGCCAGGCCCAAACGCTGGGCGTTTCCTGCGCCTCCACCGGCAGGATCAGCGCCATGCCATCGGCAACGCTCACCAGCGCGGCATTGAACACATAGGAGGCAATGGCATCCGCGAGCGGCACATCGGCAGCTGCCGCCTCGACACAAACGAAGCCGGGAACACGGGCCGCCAGTGCGGCGAGCATCGGCGCCTTGTCGTCGAAGGCCAGTTCGTGGGCAAACAGCACTGTTTCGTTGGCGACGGCGACCACATCGTTGTGAAAGGCGCCGGCCTGGATGGCGGTGCTGGATTGCGCGGCAAACACGGCATCGCGCACGCCATGCGCGCGCGCCACTGCCTGCGAAGCCATGGGATGCTGTCGCGCCGGAAAGGCGCCGCCCCGGTTCAGCCCATAGACGAACACCTCCGTGCCGGCGTCTGCATGAGAGGCAGCAAGGCGCATGTGGTTGGCGGCGCCCTCGTCGCCGAATGCGGCCGGCACCGGGCCGTGAACCGAAAAATGCCGTCGGTCGGCAAACGCCAGTTCCAGCTGCGCCAGCGTGTGTGGCCATTCCTGCGAACGGTGTGGCATGGTGACGAGATTGGCGACGGTCAGGTGGGTGCGGCCATCGGCAGTGTCAGGGGCCGGGCTGACGGTCGCGGCGTTTGCCGTCCACATCGCGCTTGCCGAAAAGGCGGCGGCGAGCAGCTGGGGATCATGCCGTGCAGCAGAGGCCAGCATCGTTGCATCGTCGCCGGCAAATCCGAGCGCCTGCAGAAAGCGCGCATTCGGCCTCGGATGCGGCAGCAACAGCCCCTGCGGCACGCCGAGCGACAGCAGCAACCGCATCTTGGCGACGCCCTGTAGCGCGGCCGCGCGCGGCGCGCTGACAAGGCCGGCGTTGCTGGTGGCGGCAAGATTGCCGAGGCTGAGGCCGGCATAATTGTGCGTCGGGCCGACCAGCCCGTCCAGATTGAGTTCAGGCATCAGCGCACTCCGGCTGGCAGCGCAAGATGGGGTGTGGCAGCCTCCACGCTGGCGACCGGCCAGGCGCAGTAGTCGGCGGCATAATAGGCCGAGGGCCGATGGTTTCCAGACAGACCGACGCCGCCGAACGGCGCGCTGGAGGCGGCACCATTGGTGGGGCGATTCCAGTTGACGACGCCGGCGCGCGATCCCTGCCAGAAGCGATCATACAGCGCGCGGTCGCCACCGATGAGGGCGGCAGACAGCCCGAAGCGGGTGGCGTTGGCAGCGGCGATCGCGGCATCGAAATCGGCAACGCGGATGAGTTGCAGGAAAGGCCCGAACAGCTCGTCGTCCGCCGGCGCAAGGCCGCTGGTGTCGGTGATGGCCGGCGCAAGGAAGGGCAGGCCTTCGTGCAGGCGAAGCAAAGGCAGGATTGTCTTGCCGCCCATGCCCTGCGCTGCGGCAAGCAGCCGGTCGGCGGCGCGGTTGTCGATGACGGGCCCCATGAAGGGCGCTGGATCGGCGAACGGCTGATCGACGATCAGCCGCTCTGTCAGGGCCACGATCCGGTCCAGCAGAGGCGCATGGTCGGCATCGTGCACGATCAGCCGCCGGGCGCAGGTGCAGCGCTGCCCGGCCGAAAGGAAGGCGGATTGCACGACGATGGCGGCGGCTGCATCGAGGTGCGCATCTTCGAGATTCCAGACAACGAGCGGGTTGTTGCCGCCCATTTCAAGCGCAAGAATGCGCTGCGGGGTTTCGGCGAACTGCCGGGCCAGCATGGCGCCGGTGGTCGCAGAGCCGGTGAACAACAGGCCATCCGTGTCTGCGGCGGCAAGCGCGCGACCGGTGTCGGCACCGCCCTGCACCACCTGCAGCAAGCCCTCGGGAAGCCCGGCCCTGGCCCAGAGCGAAGCCATGAAAGCGCCGACGGCAGGCGTGAGTTCCGAAGGTTTGAAGACTATGGCATTGCCTGCGATGAGAGCGGGTACGATATGCCCATTGGGCAGGTGCGCCGGAAAATTGTAGGGTCCCAGCACGGCCAGAACACCGTGCGGCTTGTGGCGCAGCGCCTGATTCGCAGCCGCCGGGTCGGCCTTGAAGGGGGCGACGTGGCTGCCGGTGCGCTCGGCATGCGCCTGAATGGAAATGTCCACTTTTGCAGCGGTCGAGCCGGCTTCGGTTTTCGCCTCCCAGTAAGGCTTGCCGGTCTCTTCGGAAATCAGCCGCGCCAGCGCCTCGGCATTGGCTTCGACTTCGGCCTTGTAGGCCCGCACAATGGCAAGGCGGTCGTCCAGCGCCGCACCAGCCCAGGCCGGCTGCGCGCTGCGGGCGCGGGCGACGGCGGCACTGACTGCCCCCGGGTCAGCGACGGGGCCTTCCCACAGCAGGCTGTTGTCGTGCGGGCGATAGCTGGAGAGGGTGTCAGAATGGGGCATGGAAAACCTCGTCATCTTCGGGGAAACCGGCATCGTCATGCAGCAGCAGGGCGTTTGTGCTGAGCGACGCGGGCACAGCGGCGCAGCGGAAGGCGGAGAGCTTGCCACTGCAAACCAGCCTTGCGTCAGGTCCGGCTTCGCCGTGCGCGACGGTCGCCGGCGCTGCCTCGCGGATAGCGCGCAGCAGGTCGGTTCGTGTGTCCATTGTTGGCCCTCCATCGAAAATATCGACATAGCCGTTGAACGCGAAACCTTCCGCGATCAGCATTTTTTGCGCCGCGCGGCCGGCGTCGTGCGGCTCTCCCAGGCAGGCGCGCGCGGCTTCGGGCAGCATCGCCACATAGACCGGGTATTTCGGCATGAGATCGGCGATGAACTGGTTGCCGTTGATGCCATTGAAATGGTCGGCTTCCTGAAAGCTCATGCCAAAGAATCGTCCGGCAAGGCCATCCCAGAAATCGGACGAGCCATCCGGCTTGATGCGACCGCGAAGCTCCGCCAGCATCCGCGCGCCAAAGCGTGCGCGATGCATCGCCACGAACATGTAACGGCTGCGCGCCAGCAGCCGCCCAAGCCCGCCCGTGCGGAAATCCGGGTGCAGAAACAGCCCGCCGACTTCGCTTGCGCCGTCAAAATCATTGACCAGGTGCAGCACTTCGGTGCGGAAGGTGCGGCCAAGCTCGCGCGATTGCATCGAAAGCGCCGTCAGCTTGTAAGAATAAAAGGGCCAGCGCACCCCCAACCTGCTGAACAGGCAGGAAGTGCCGACGATGCGGCCCGATGGCCGATGCTCAAGCACCAGCAGATACATCTCGTCATCGGGATCGACGACGGGCGTTGCATAGCTTTGCGAGGACCAGGCAATGCGATTTTCCAGCGCGCTGCGGTCGTGCGGCAGATTGGTGAAGCCGCCGCCGGTGAGAGCGGCAAGCTCTAGCAACGCATCGAGGTCGTCCGCTCGAGCAGCACGCACCTGCCAGTCCTGCAAATCGATTGGAGCCATCCGCCCTTATTGCCCGGAATGCGGAACAGGGGTAACGAACTGTTGCGGCGTTTGCCGCAGAATCTGCGGAAAATTGCCGATGGAAACGCTGGATCGCCTTGACCGCAGAATTCTTGTTGCCCTGCAGCGCGACGGGCGGCTGACCAACGCCGCTCTGGCACAGGCTGTTGCATTGTCCCCAAGCGCCTGCCTGGCGCGGGTCAGGCGTATGGAGCGCGACGGGTTGATCACCGGTTATCAGGCCAGCATTGCGATCGAAAAAATCCGGCCGGCGCTGATCCTGTATGGCGAGGTGACGCTGAAGCGGCACCTGCCGGAGGATTTCAAGGCGGTGGAACGGCTGTTTGCCGATGATGCGCGCGTGCTGGATGCATCCGAAATCAGCGGCAAAAGCGACTATCTGGTGCGGGTGATCGTGAGCGACATGGCGGAATGGCGCGATCTGACCGCCACCTGGACTTCAGGCCCCTGGCAGATCGAGCGGGTCACCAGCGCGGTTGCGATGCACCGCACGAAAATGTTTGCCGGCTATCCGGTCTGAACCTCGCTGGCCGGATCAGCGCCGGCGGCAGCCAGGTTTGCCGGGGCAGGGATCTTTGAGCACGGGAACCTCGGCCCATTCCAGCCTGGGCGCCAGAAGCTGTGACGGTACGGGTGTCAGCAGGCTGGTGCGGAACTGCGCAAGCTCGACTTCGGCGAAGGAGGCAAAGCTGCCTTTGGGGACTGCGAGCGCCCGTCGGGCCAGCATCGCTGCCGCCTCGCAAAAGCTATATTGCGCATCGAAGGTCGCATAGCCCTGATTGGTGCGGGTGGCATAGGTATCGAACGCCCGCTGTCCGGCCTTGCCACGCGTGCGGACGAAATAGCCCGTCATGGTCTTGAAACTGTCGGCCAACTCGTCGCTGTGCTGGCGCAGGAAGGCATTGTAATTGTTGACACTCATCAGAAAGGGCGAAAACTGGCATTGCAGCGCGGCCACATTCAGGCCAGCGCGCATCGACCAAGTGGAATTCGCCCTGGCTTCCTTCTGGTTCAGGCCTTCGAGGCCGGTCGTCTTTTGCGGCGTCTTTTGCGGCGTCGACGCCAGCGTCTTCTGCGGCGTCTGGGCGGCAACGGCCCCCGCATTGCCAAGCAACGCGAGCGCCAGCAATGCCCCCGAAAAGACTCTTGGCAAACCTCTGGGCAAACCTCTGGGCAAACCTCCAGGAAAGCCTCTGGGCAATACCTGGGGGGTCCTCGTCGTTGCGACCGATCGCATGCTTGTTGCTGGCCGCAAGCGACACGCGATCAGGCAGCTTCTCATCCCAGAATTTTGCCCAGTTGCATGGCGATGCCCATGTCGCCTTCAACTTTCAGCT
>JBBRKH010000176.1:0-5276 GCA_038217965.1 Sphingomonadales bacterium
CTGCTGCTCGCGGTGATGGATGCCGGCCGCAAGGGCCTCTCGGTGCAGCGCTACAAAGGTCTGGGCGAGATGAATGCCGAGCAATTGTGGGAAACAACGCTCGATCCGGCCGCCCGCACGCTGCTTCGGGTGGAAATCGGCGATGTGCTGCAGGCCGACGAAACCTTCACCCAGCTGATGGGCGACATTGTGGAACCGCGCCGGGAGTTCATCCAGGACAACGCGCTTTCGGTTGCCAATCTGGATATCTGAGGCAGCGTCTCAACGACGATAGCCTGTCCATTGGGCGGAGCGCCGCAAGCGCGCCCGCGCCCCGGCCGATTTCAGCATTCCGGCAAACGCGCTGCTGCGTCAGGCAGCCGGCTTTTCGCGGCGTTCGGCGCCTGCGGCCGGGCCTGCTTCGGGAGGCAGGAAGCTGTGCGGGCCAACTCCGAGCCAGATCAGGATCGGCGCGCCGATGAAGATGGACGAATAGGTGCCGATGCCGATGCCGAGCAGCATGGCAACGGAAAAGCCGAACAGCACATCGCCGCCGAGCACCACAAGTGTGCCGAGCGCGATGACCATCGAAAGCGAAGTGACGATGGTGCGCGAGAGGGTTTCGTTGACCGAAAGATCGAGCACCGATTCGATGTCCATCTTTCGGTATTTTCGCAGGTTTTCGCGGATTCGATCATAGACGACGATGGTGTCGTTCAGCGAATAGCCGATGATGGTGAGCACGGCTGCAACGATGTTCAGGTTGAATTCGAGCTGGGTAAGCGCGAAGAATCCGAGGGTGAGGGCGACATCGTGCACCAGGGCGAACAGCGCACCCACGCCGAACTGCCATTCGAAGCGGAACCAGATGTAGAGCGAAATGCCGATCATCGCGAACAGGATGGCAAGCGCGCCGTCGCGCACCAGCTCGGCCGAAACCTTGCCGGAAACCGTTTCTACGCGGCGGAATTCGGCATTGGGATGCTTCTCGCGGATGGCGGACTGCACCTGCTGCACCACCTGCTGCACGGCGTCTTCGTCGCCTGGCGGCAAGGGCAGGCGGATTGAGACGGTGTCGGCCTGGCCGAAGGTCTGCAGCGATCCCTCGCCGGCGCCGGCGGAGTTGACGGTGCGGCGCAGATCGTCCAGCCGCGCATCCTGCGAAAAGCGCACTTCCATCATCAGGCCACCGGCGAAATCGACACCGAAGTTCAGTCCGCGGATGGCGATGAGCGCGATGGAGCCGAGAATGAGCGCGATGGAGATGGCCATGGCCAAATTGCGCCACTTCAGGAACTTGAAGTTGGTGTTGTCGGGGACGAGTTTCAGAAGTCGCATGGCCGGCTTCCTATAGCACGAGCGCTTGCGGCCGCGCGCGGCGCAGCCACAGCGAGACCATCAGTCGGGTGACGGTGACGGCGGTGAACACCGAGGTGATGATGCCGATGGTGAGCACGATGGCGAATCCCTTGATCGGCCCGGAGCCGAACCAGAACATGATGACGGCGGCGATCACATTGGTGACATTGGCATCGAAGATGGTGCGCGATGCGTCGCGATAGCCGGTTTCGATGGAAGAAATGACGTTGCGACCTTTCCGCAGTTCTTCGCGGATGCGCTCGTTGATGAGCACGTTGGCGTCGACCGCGGCACCGATGGTGAGCACGAAGCCAGCAATGCCCGGCAAGGTCAAGGTGCCGCCGATGGCGCTCATCACACCGACGATGAGGATTGCATTGAGGAGCAGCGCCACCACCGAATAGAGGCCGAAGCGGCCGTAGGTGACGATCATGAACAGGGCGACCAGCACGATCGCGATGAGCGATGCGATGGCGCCTGCACGGATGGAATCGGCGCCGAGATCGGGTCCGACGGTGCGCTCTTCGATCACTTTCAGCGCAACGGGGAGCTTGCCCGAGCGCAGCAGGATGGACAGTTCGCTGGCTGTTTCGGTGGTGAAATTGCCGGAAATGATGCCGGAGCCGCCGAGGATCGGCTCGTTGATGCGCGGCGCCGAAATCACCTGGCCATCGAGGATGATGGCAAAGGGTTTGCCGGAGTTTTCCTGGGTTGCCTTGGCGAAACGCTTGCCGCCGGCCGCGTCGAAGCGGAACGACACGACCGGCAGCCCGTCCTGGAAGCTGGGCTGCGAATCGATCAGCTGATCGCCGGACACCATCACCCGACGCTTGACGATGACCGGCGGGCCATCGACGCTGGGCAGAATCTGGCTCCCGGGAGGCGCGCGGCCGGTCGCGGCAAGCGCCGGATCGGCCTCCACATCCACCAGCTTGAATTCCAGCTTGGCGGTCTTGCCCAAGAGGGACTTTAGCGCCTGCGGATCCTGCAGACCAGGCACCTGCACCACGATCCGCGTGTCGCCTTGGCGGATGATTGTCGGTTCGCGCGTTCCCAGTTCGTCGATGCGGCGGCGGATGACTTCGACAGCCTGGCCGATTGCCGAATCCGTTTCCGCCGACAGCCCCGCCGCAGTCGGCCGCACGGAGACGCGAATGCCGTCGACAACGGTGACGTCGATATCGCGCTGCGCCGAAAGCTGGCCAACGGGCCGGGACATCTTGCGCATGGCATCGACCGCGCGGTCGACATCGGCCGGATTGCGCACCGTAAAGCTGATGGCGCCGTCGCGCACGCCCATGTCCTGAAACAGGATCGGGCCACCATCGGCCTGCCGCAGTTCGCTGCGGGCGATGTCTTCGAGGATTTCCAGCCTGGCTTTCCGGACATCGTCGGGATTGCCTTCCAGCAGGATGTGGCTGCCGCCGCGCAGGTCGAGCCCAAGGTTCATCTGCTTGTGCGGCAGCGACGTCGGCCAGCCGGCGACGGTTTCTTCGGGGAAGAAATTCGGCACCGCCAGCACGATGCCCGCAAGCAGCGTGGCGACAATCGCCCATATCTTCCAGCGCGGAAAATCCAGCATGGGGGTGCGTCAGGCCTTGGTGTCGTTGGCGGGGACGGCGGCACCCTTGGGTGTGACGCTGGCGAGCGTGCCCTTTACGGCGCGCACCTTCACGGTCGGCGCCAGCTCTATCTCGACCTCTGTGTCCATAACGCGCACAACCTTGCCGACGAGGCCGCCGCCGGTGACGACATCGTCGCCCTTCTTCACCGCATCCACCATGGCGCGGTGCTGCTTGGCGCGCTGCTGCTGTGGCCGGATGATGAGAAACCAGAAGATGGCGAACAGCAGGATCAGCGGCACAACCTGGATCAGGAAGGCCGAAGTGCCGCCAGCGGCGCCCGCACCTGCGGCTTGCGCATAGGCTGGAGTTGCAAACATGAATGAAAGTCCTTTGGAACGCTGTCGCTCGAGAGAAGCGCGCTTACACGGCAATGCGGGCTTTTTCAAATCCCGTGGACACGGCTATGGTCCGCATGGATGACCGATACCGCCACCCTGCTTTGCCGCATCGCGGACGCGCTCGACCGGCTCGCCCCGCCGCAGCCGCCCGAAGCCGATCCGGCAACGCATTCCACGCTTCGCTGGGACGGTGCGCGGCTGACCGGCCTTGCAGCGGCATCACCGGTGCCGCTCGATCGGCTGGTGGGTATCAATCCGCAGATGCTTGCCCTGAAACGCAATTTCGCTGCGCTCGCGCGCGGTGACGAGGCGCACGACTGCCTGCTGTGGGGCGCGCGCGGCAGTGGCAAGTCCGCGTTGGTCCGCAGCGTCAGCCATTTTGCAGGACTGGCAATCGTCGAAGCCGCCGCCGATCAGCTTTCAGGGCTGCCAGCATTGTTTGCAAGGCTGCAATCGATTGCCCGGCCGTTTCTGCTGTTCGTGGACGACCTCGCCTTTGACGCCGGCGATCCGGCAATCCGGGCGCTTCGCTCGCTGCTGGATGGCGCCGTTGCGGCGCGGCCGGCGAATGTTCGCATGGCTGTCACGTCCAACCACCGGCATCTGCTGGCGCGTGAAGGCAGTGATTCGCTCGCCCGTCACGCCAGGGATGCAGCGGACGACCAGCTGGCGCTGGTGGACCGGTTTGGCCTGGTGCTCGGATTTCATGTGCCCTCGCAGGACGAATATCTGGACATGGTGCAACGCCACTGTGCCCCCGAAGGACTGGCTGTGGACGCCACCGAGGCGCTGGCCTTTGCCCTGGCGCGCGGGGGCCGATCGGGTCGCACCGCCTGGCACTACCGCACGGACCTGCTGACGCGACGATGCCAGCCGCGGGGCGCGGGAGCCTGACGACGGCTCTTGCTATTGCGAAATACTTGCAATAGTTTTTGCCTGTCCCAACAGGAGACCGCGATGCCAGTGCCGACCGCCGCCGCTTTTTCAACCCGTCCGGTGGCGAGCTACGCCGCCTTCGATCGGCTGTATCTGAAGGCGATTCGCTATTGGGTGCTGCTGGCCCGCGCCGGACGCAGTCCAAGGCAATCCCTGGCCGCGCTGCTCGGCGAGCGGTTGGCGGCGCAATTCTGTCTGCTGATGGAAGATTGCGTCAGCGTTTGGCCGGATCCATTCACGACCTTTCCGCCCTGTGCCTGCCAATGCTCTCCCGATGAGGCGGCGCTGCTGGGGCTGCTGGCGCACTGCGATGCGAACGCGCCCGAAGCTGCGCACGCCATGCTGCGGGACATGCTTTCGCCGGCGGCCAGAGAACGACTCTGGG
This sequence comes from Sphingomonadales bacterium, assembly GCA_038217965.1. GTDB lineage: Bacteria > Pseudomonadota > Alphaproteobacteria > Sphingomonadales > Sphingomonadaceae > Sandaracinobacteroides. Next base: position 4,623 of record JBBRKH010000176.1, read on the forward strand.
ACGCGGCGGCCCGATGCGGTGCCGAGCGGCTGGGCGAGTGAAGCTGCACCAAGCCTGCCGCCACATTCTTTGCGGCGGAATTGGCAATTGTTCAGGAACTGACAGTGTGCCAGCTTGCGCAGCGCCAATGGCCATCTTTATCTTTTGGGGGAACCGGGAATGGAATTCAAAGTGATGTGGGCGCAGTTCGGGCCGGCGCTGACCGACGCGGCGATCAAAGTGGTGGCTGCAATCATCCTCTACATGGTCGGCCGCTGGCTGATCGGCCTTGCGATTACCATGCTGCAGCGCGTGCTGACGGCGCGCAATTTCGATGCGACGCTGCAGCGATATATCTCCAACATGTTGGCGGTCGTGCTCAACATCCTGCTGGTTGTCGCCATCCTAGGCTATTTCGGCTTGCAGACGACAAGCTTCGCCGCCCTGCTCGCCGGGGTCGGCCTTGCAATCGGTGCCGCCTGGTCCGGCCTGCTGGGCAATTTCGCGGCCGGCGCCTTCCTCATCATCTTCCGGCCTTACAAGGTGGGAGACTATGTGTCGGGCGGCGGCGTGGAGGGCACGGTCACCGAAATCGGCATGTTCAACACGTTGATCACGTCACCCGACAATGTGATGACGATCGTCGGCAATTCGAAGATGTCGGGCGATGTGGTG
>JBBRKH010000177.1:0-5271 GCA_038217965.1 Sphingomonadales bacterium
TAGGGGAAGATGTGGGCGTGGACGATGTCGCAATCGGCCAGCAGGGCGAGCGAATTGCGGTGCGCAGCTTCACCTTCGGTGGGGAAGCCGGCGATGAGGTCGGCGCCGATGGCGATATCCGGGCGGGCGGATTTGAGGCGGGCGACAAGGCGGACGGCATCGGCGCGGCTGTGGCGCCGTTTCATGCGCTTCAGCACGAGATCGTCACCGGACTGCAGCGAGAGGTGGATGTGCGGCATCAGGCGCGGGTCGGCAAAGGCTTCGAGCAGGGCATCGTCGGCTTCGGCGGCATCGAGCGACGAGACGCGCAGGCGCGGGAGATCGGGGATGCTGGCGAGCAGGCTCTGGACGAGGGCACCGAGCGTGGGGGTGTTCGGCAGATCGAGGCCGTAGCTGGTTGTGTCTATGCCGGTGAGGACGACTTCGTTGGTGCCGGATGCAACCAGCGTCATCACGCTGTCGATGATCCGGGCAACCGGGATGGAGCGGGAAGCGCCGCGCGCCAGCGTGGTGACGCAGAAGGTGCAGCAGTGATCGCAGCCGTCCTGGACGGCGACGAAGCCACGCGACTGGCGGGTGACGGCGGCGGGCGGTGGACCGCTGCGATTCCAGGCGAACGGCTGCAACTTCAAGCTGTTGGGGATGAGTGTGACAGCAAGGTCTGCAAAGCGCTCCGGAGCGTAGGTTGCAGCGCAGCCGGTGACGATGATGTCACCGGTGGCGGCGCGCGCGGCAGCGCGGGCATCGCGCACGGCGCTGGCGGTGACGGCGCAGCTGTTGATGACGGTGCGGCCGGGGCCAGCGAGCGCGGCCAACGCATCGCGTTCGGCGAGGTTGGAGCGGCAGCCATGAACCAGCACTGTCACAGGTCGGTCTCGCCGCGAAAGCTTGTGGCGACGGGGCCGGTCATCGCCAGGGTGCCGGCCGCAGTTTCGGCAATTTCGAGGTTGCCGCCGGGGAGGCTGACGGTGGCGCGCGGGCCCACAAGTTTGCGGCGGCGGGCGGCGGCGTATGTGGCGCAGGCACCGGAGCCGCAGGCAAGGGTGAGGCCGGCGCCGCGCTCCCAGACGCGCAAGCGAATGTGATCGGGCGCGTGGATGGTGGCGACATTGACGTTGATGCGATCGGGGAACAATGGATCGTCCTCGATTTCGGGGCCGAGCGTTTCCAGGTCGACAGCGGCGGCATCCGGCACGAAGAAGATGATGTGCGGGTTGCCCATCGAGACGGCGATGGGGCGTTCCAGGGGTGCCCAGGCGACAGGCATGTCGTTGGAATCCATCGCGTAAGCCAGAGGGATTGCCTGCCAGCCGAAGGCGGGGGCGCCCATGTCGATCGTCACGCCGTTGTCGGCTGCGCTGGCCTGCAGGATGCCGCCCAGTGTTTCGATGCTCGGGCTGCCGCCCAGCAGCTGCGCGACGCAGCGGGTGGCGTTGCCGCAGGCCTCTGCCTGGCTGCCATCGGGATTGTAGATGCGCATGAACAGGTCGGCGCGCGGGGTGGATTCGAGAATGATGAGCTGGTCGCAGCCGATGCCGCGCCGGCGGTCTGTCAGCAGGCGGATGCGGGCTTCGGGCAGCAGCATGGCGGTTTCGCGCGAATCGAAGATTGCGAAATCATTGCCGAGGCCGTGCATCTTGACGAAGGGGGTGGACATGCTGCGCGGGAGATAGGCGGTGCCGGCTGCAAAGGGAAGGCGCGCAGGAGCTGGCCGACTTCGTCTTCGTCCAGACAACATTGTCACAAATATCCGCTTTACTTGACGGGTTGCAATCACCATATGCGCTTCCGCTGCCCCATGGGACTTCCACCGCAAGGCAGTTTTGTTCAACAATGCCCCGGAGGTCCCTTGAATTGCAGCAGCACCATAACGCGCTGGGGGTAGCGCTCGGCAGCCGGCCTTCGGCTCCCGTCACCCTCGTCCGTCCGCAAGCCGCGCTCGATGCAGCGCGCTTTTTCGTTTCAGCCTTTCCGGGCAGGAGCTTCTATGCGGTGAAGGCGAATCCGTCGCCGCACCTCATCAAGCTGTTGTGGGAAGGCGGCATTCGTGCGTTTGATGTCGCATCCATCGTCGAGGCACGCCTGGTGCATGGCCTGCTGCCGGACGCTGTGCTGGCATTCATGCATCCGGTAAAGGCGGAAGAGGCGATTGCCGAGGCATATCATGCGCTCGGCGTCCGCATCTTCTCGCTGGATTGCCAGGACGAGCTGGACAAGATCGTGCGCGCCTGCGCCGATCCGCTCGGCACGCCCGCTGCGGACCTGACGCTGTGTGTCCGGTTGCGGGTGTCTTCCGCGCACAGCAAGCTCAGCCTGGCGTCAAAATTCGGCATCGGTGTTGCCGACGCGCCTCCCCTCCTGATGGCGGCGCGGCAGGCGGCTGACGCGCTCGGCATCTGTTTCCATGTCGGCTCGCAGGCGTTGACGCCGCAGGCCTATGCCGATGCACTTGCCTATGCGCGGGCGGCGATTGTCGAGGCCGGCGTGACGGTCGATGTCATCGATGTGGGCGGCGGCTTTCCGTCGCGCTATCCGGGCATGGAGCCGCCGCCGCTGGAGGCCTATTTCGCGGTGATCGAGCGCGGCTTCGAGGCGCTGCCGGTGTCTTACTCGGCGGAATTGTGGTGCGAGCCGGGCCGGGCGTTGAGCGCGGATTATGCCAGCGTGCTGGTGCGGGTGGAGAAACGGCGCGGCGATGAGCTTTTCATCAACGACGGGGCTTATGGCTCGCTGTTCGACGCGGCGCATGTCGACTGGACCTACCCGGTGAAGCTGGTGCGGGAGGCGGAATCACGCGCCAAGCCGCTGGATTTCTCGCTCTATGGGCCGACCTGCGATGACATGGACTATATGAAAGGTCCGTTCGCGTTGCCGGCCGATGTGCAGACCGGCGATTATGTCGAGATCGGGCAACTGGGCGCCTATGGGCAGGCCATGCGCACGGGCTTCAACGGCTTTGGCGAAGGCGAAACGGTGATCGTGCACGATGCGCCGATGACTTCGCTGATCCCGGAAGGCGGCGAAGCGCGGGTTCCGGACAATGTGCTGCCGCTGGGGGTTGCCCGCATCGGCTGATGCCGTAACCTGATTTACATCTATCGGGCTGATAGCTTCCAGCGACCGGCGGGGAAGCAGGCTGTTGGAGATTGCCATGACGACCAACCAGATTGACGCGCAAAGAAAAGCGGAGCTGCTGTCCACGGCCGTGGAGCATATCGACATCACAAGCTTCGACGCGCGGCCGATCATCGATCAGATGGGCAAGATGAGCTTCACTTCGCGCGATCTGGCGCGGGCGACCGGCATCTACAACCAGATGCTGGAGGACAAGGATTGCACGGTCTGCCTGGTGATCGCCGGCTCGACTTCGGCCGGCGGCTGCATGGACCTGTATGCCGAATTGATCCGTTCCAACATGGTGGACGTGGTGATCGCGACCGGCGCCACGATTGTGGACATGGATTTTTTCGAGGGGCTTGGGCACAAGCATTATCAGGCGCTGGAAATCCCCGACGACGACACGCTTCGCTCGCTCTACATCGACCGCATCTACGACACCTATATCGACGAGGAGCAGCTGCAGGACTGCGATTTCACCATCAACCGGATTGCCAACGAACTGGAGCCGCGGCCCTATTCCAGCCGCGCCTTCATCCGCGAGATGGGGAAGTATCTGGCCGCGCACGGCAAGAAGGACAATTCGCTCGTCAAGCTCGCCTATGAGCATGATGTGCCGATCTTCTGCCCGGCGTTTGTCGATTCGTCGGCCGGATTCGGGCTGGTGAAGCATCAGGTGGACCGGATGAAGGAGGGCAAGCCCTATATGGTGCTGGATGCCATTGCCGATTTCCGTGAGCTGACCGAAATCAAGATCAAGGCCGGCACCACCGGGCTGCTGATGATCGGCGGCGGCGTGCCGAAGAATTTCGTGCAGGATACCGTCGTCTGCGCCGAGATTCTCGGCCATCATGATGTGGAAGTGCACAAATATGCCGTGCAGATCACCGTTGCCGACGTTCGCGACGGCGCCTGCTCGTCGTCGACGCTGCAGGAGGCGGCGAGCTGGGGCAAGGTGAACACCGGCATCGAGCAGATGGTGTTTGCCGAAGCCGGTTCTGTGATGCCGCTTCTGGCCAGCGATGCCTATCACCGCGGGCACTGGAAAGATCGGCCGAAGCGCGGCTGGGCGAAGCTGTTTGCCTGACATGAAACGGGCGGGCCGTGCCGGGCCCGCCCATTTCGGTTTGCGCTGACGATCAGGCGATTGCGGTGCCCCGGCGGCGTGCGGCAAAGCCCACCAGGCCGAAGCCTGCGATCATCATGGCCCATGTTGCGGGCTCGGGGATGACGCCGCCACCCTGGACAAAGGCCCAGATGTTCATGTCGGCAGCAATGCCTCCACCATTTGGAACGTCGTCGGCATCCTGGGTGAAATCGACAAAGCTCCAGCTGTTATCAGTATCGAATGCAAAGGCCCAGCCAACCAGGTTTGCCCCGCTGACCGGCGCGTAGCTGCCCCAGATCAGCTCGCGGTTGGGGGCGTCGCCCATGATGGCCTTGTAACCGGCCCATTGGCCGGCACCCAGCGAGAGCGAGTTCAGCAGGGTTTCCACTGCCGGACGTTCGGCAACCGTGAAGCCTGCCGCGGTGACCAGCGCTGCCATCCGGTTGTGCGAAAGATCGAAGAAGCTGTCGAGCTTGACCCAATTGAGACCCGTGTTGGTGTCAGTGAAGGTGGCGTAGCCACCGACGTTGGGACCGACAACCACAGCGGCGGATGCGGCCGACCCGAGCGACAGGGCCGCGATGACGGCAAACGATGCGATGAACCTGTTCATATGGTACCTCCTGTAAGGCCGAAATCTTCCACCGGCGATTTGTGATCAGCAATAATCATGCCAAATAGTTAACTTGCTGATATTGCACCACCGGGCTTTTTTGATGGCATGCCGAGTGTAAAGAATATCGACGGAATGGTGCGGATTCAGCAGTCCGAATATTTCCAGTGGCGCTGTTTCCCTTCGGATATCCACGCAACCGACTGGTCTATTTGCCGGGGCTGACGCGAGATCGTCGGGATCATCGGGCACGAGGTCCAGCGCGAGACGGATTTTGGGGGCGGCGCGGGGGACTTTGGCGCCGGATTCGATAAGGGTGATCGTGCGGTGAACCATTGCGATGATTTCACCATCGGGCGTCTCTGTTTTGATCTGTTGTTGTTCACCAGCTGTTTATGATAGCAACAGACGATTGTGCCATGGGTTGGGCGAG
>JBBRKH010000178.1:0-5268 GCA_038217965.1 Sphingomonadales bacterium
GCTCGGAAATCCGCGTCTTCTTCCTGCGGCATGCGGTTGCCGCCGCCATCAGGCCCGTGCTGCAGCTGCTGCTGGGCCAGCCGCCACCCGCGACCGGGAGCGCTGCCGCCGGGCCGCAGCAGGGGCTTGTTGGCGGCGGCATCGGCATGCCGCATGAAGATGACGCGGATTTCCGAGCCATCGATGGCGCGCCGATCGAGATCGCGCGCCATGGCGGCCACTTTGGCGACCTGATCCGGCTCGCCGCGCAGGGCAATCGCGTTGGAGCCGTCGACCGCGACGACCGAAACGCCGGGGCGCGCATCGGGCCCGGATCCGGCGCGCATCAGCTGGGCGAGCGACTGCGCCAGATCGCGCGCGCCGGCGTTGGCCAGCGGCACGACGACGCTGGATGTGCGGTCGCGGTCTATCTCGGTGAGCGCGGCGCGGGCGCGGGCGATGTTGTCGGCGAAATCCGCCACAATGACGGCGTTGCCGGCGCGGTTGGCAGCAGCGGTGCCGTTGCGGCTGAGCAGCGGGCGGAGCGATTCCACGGCCGACTGGGCATCGATATTCGTAAGGCGGATGACGGCGGTGGCGAAGCGGCTGCCCTCGCGGGTGCCGGAGCCGGCGCCGGCTTCGGCGGGCTGCACCCGATACTGGCCCTGCCCCATCGGCACGGCGACATAGCCGTTGGCGCGCAACGTTGCCAGGAACAGCTCGAAATAGGCGGTGCGGGAGAGCGGCCGATCGGAGACGACGGAAACCTTGCCCTGGACGCGGGGATCGATGACGAAGCTGGTGCCGGTGACCTTGGAGACATCATCGATGAAGGCGCGGATATCGGCTTCGCGCAGGTTGATCATGGATTGCGCCGACACGCTGGCAGGCGGGGCAAGCAGCGCCGGCAGCATGGCGAGCGCGGCAACGGTGCGCAATTGGTGGCGGATCTTCATTGCGGCTCCGGTGCGGCGGCTGGCAGCATTGCCTCGCCCTGCTCTGGCTGGAGGGGATCGGGCGGCGGCGCGGTATTGCCGCGCGCCATCATGGCATCGATTTCGGCCTCTGGCGACAGGCCGCGAGGCAACTGTAAGGCGGAAGACTGGCCCGGGAGCAATTGGTCAAGTGTGTCGGCGCGCATGTCTGGCGGGGTGAAGGTTCCGACAGCCGCTGCTCCGGCGCTGTCGAGCCAGAGGGTTTCGCGGGTGCCGCCGCGATCGAGCACGACATGATCGACGGCGATTGCCACCAGTGTGACGCCCTGGCCGACCTCCTCGCCGACGCTGAAGACCGACTGCTGGCCATCGCCGGCGGCGATGATGGCGCTGCCGCGGCCGGTGGCGCTGTCGGTGCGCAGGCCGTGCAGGCTGAAGGGCAGTGCGGTGACCGGAAGTTCAGCGCCGCTGGCGCCGGAGCGGAAGAAGGGATCGAAACGCGCGAGCAGCGGACGATCGGTGAGCTGCGGCGGGGCGATGGCGGGCATTGCGGGGACGGGGGCGACGAGCGCGGCCCAGGCGCGCATCGCGAGCAGCAGTGCCGTGAGGGCCAATGCGGCAAGGATCGCGTGGCCCATGTGCAGGCGCTGCAGCCCGATCATTGCGCCGGCCGGCCGGCGGCTGGGGCGCGCGTGTTGCCGGCGGCGACGCCGGACAGGCTTTTGGCGGCTACGCCGCACAGAAGGGTGGAAGCGATGCGAATCGGTGTGGCCTCGCGGCTGGCGTTAACGGGGTGGCGGATTTTGCCTCTTGGGCAGTTTGTGTTGCAGATTTGTTGCATTTTCTGCCCCTCCATAGCCGTTTGCGACCGCTTGCGTCAGCCTTTTGCGACCAACACCAGCCAGAGCGGGAAGGCGGCGGCGGCAAGGCAGGCCCCGAAGGGAATGCGGGTTGTTGCCGTTGTCTGCCTTCCGCGCGCTGCACCGATTGCCACCAGGGCGAGGCCGAGCAAGGCTGCTAAGAACAGTAACGGCGGCAGCTTATCGAGGCTTAACCATGCTGCAAGGGCGGCAGCAAGCTTGGCATCGCCGAGGCCGAGGCCATCGCGGCCGCGCAGCGCGCGATAGGCGACGGCGAGCAACAGGAAGCCGCCGCCGGCGATGGCGGCGGCGAGGAAACGTTCGCCGGGCGGGGCGGGGCCAAGCAGCAGCCCAAGCGCCAGCAGCGGCAGGGTGAGGCGATCGGGCAGCCAGAAATGCGCGACATCGAGCGCGATGAGGGCGATGACGAACCAGCCGAGCAGGGCGCCGGCAAAGCCGGCCGGGCCGGGCAGTGCGAACAGGGCAAGCGCGCCGACGGCGGCGCAGGCGGCCTCGATCAGCGGGTGGGCGGGCTGGATCGCGGCGTTGCAGGTGCGGCAGCGGCCGCGCTGGACTGCGAAGCTGAGCAGCGGGATGAGCTGGTGCGCGGCGAGCTCTGTGTGGCAGGTGTCGCAGCGCGAGCGGCCGGTGAGTGGCAAGCCCTGCGGCCAGCGCACAACCAGCGTTGCGACGAAGCTGCCGACGACCAGGCCGATGATTGCTGCCAGTGCGGGCCACATGCGCTGCAGGCGTTGCGCCTTGGCGGCGAAATGTAAAGCGCGCGGTATCGGGCCGTGCGGACTCCGGCTTGCAATATGCCTGGTTCGGATTAGCTTGGCGGACAGGGAAAGGGGTTTGTCGATGTCGAACGTCGCCGGCAAGGCCTATGCGATGAATGTGGTGACGCCGATGCGTCCGGGTCGCACCTTCATCAACCATCTGCTGTTCCATGTGGCGCGCGCGCTGCCGGACCGGTTGCTGGGGCTGCTGGGGCTGTCCATCATACATTTTGCCCGCTGGGTGATGATCCGCCGCGATGGCTGGCCCGATCTCGGGCAGCCGAAGGAGCAGCTGCTGAACGATTACATGCTGTTCGTGTCCAACTTCAACGGCACCTGGGATCAGTATATCGACGCCTTTGCCGACGGGTTGCCGAGTGGGCTGGACCTGTTCTGGTATTCCTCGACCAAGTATCCGAAATCGATTCCGATCAGCGGCTTCAAGGCCTATATCCGCGCCAACCAGGTGGATACGGATTATTATTACAATGCAACGCCTGGCGCCGCGCAGCGCGATGTGAAGGCGGCCCTGCGGGTGCGGCGCGCAGTGCTGCGGCTGGAAGCGGCGCACGGGCAGGGGCCGGCGGCTTTCCGCACGGCCTGGAATGCCGAACTTTTGGCGGTGCAGAATGATCTGGGATCGCCCGGCTTTGCGCCGGTTGCCTCCAACGACACGTCGCGGGCGGATGCGCACCGGCAGCCGCTGGTGCGGGCGCGGTGGCAATCCGGGCAAGGCATCTGAGATGCCGAATACAGATGGTGGCATCTGAGATGCCGAATATAGTCGGTGGCATCTGAGATGCCGAATATAGACGGCGCCCATTATTTCCTCACCTTGCTGGTGCCGGTGCGGCTGGGGGAAGTGGCGCATCCCGATGGCAGCACCACCTCGCACAGCCACTGGCTGCGCGAAGAGCTGGCGAACCTGCCGACCGCACAGCAGAGCCAGGTGACGATCGATACCGGGCTGAACAGCCCGTTCGCGCGCTGCCGGCGCACACATTTTCTGCGCATGGTGGTGATCGACCAGCCGATGTTCAACGGGCGCGATCCGGGCAATCCGCTGGTGAGCGCGGTGACCCGCAGAAATCCGCTGGTGCATCAGACATTCGATGTGCTGTCGCGGCCATGGTTGATGCTGGCAGCCGATTTCGACTTGCGGGACGGCGAGGCAGACGGCGGCCTGCGCAGTTGGGCGGAAGGGCTGTGGACGCACAGCGAGGCGGAGATGCGGGCGATCTTCGACCATTGCCACGGCTTCGAGGGGGTGCGGGATGCGGCGGCGTTTGCGGCCTATGTGGTGCGCTGCCAGGTCGAGACGACGATGAGCTTCAATGATTACTGGCCGGGGCGGCCGCCTCTGGTGGGGGAGAATTTGAAGCGACTGGCGCTGGTCGGGCTTGCCGTTCTGGCGGGAGTGGTGGCGTTGCTGTGGGCGCTGCTGCGGCCCGACGCGATGGGCTGGCTGCTGCTGTTCCTCGTGCTTGGGCTGGTGGCGGGTGTTGCCGCCATTGCCGCGCGCTTGTTGATGCTGGGGGCAAGGGGCTTCCCGCCGGCGCCGGACAGCGATCTGAAGAGCGTGCTGAAGGGGTTGCATGTGCAGCAGCGGTTCGCGTTTTTCGCCGAAGCCGTGCAGGGGGTGGATGATGCTGCGCTGCATGCCTCGTTCGGGCAATTCCTGCGCGATGTGCGCCCTGGCGATCTGGAAAGCCCGACGCAGGTGCCCGGTGTCATCCGGTCCGATGGCGTGATGCTGGTGCAGCAGGATATCCGCGAGCCCGACGTGAGGGCGCTGTGAGTGCGCCCATCAAGGTCGAGCTGGAGCTGGGCGACCTGCAGGGCGGGATATTGTCGGCCTATGGCAAGCAGGGTTTTCCCAAGGCGCGCTTTCTGGTTTTTCATTTGGAGAGCAGCGCTTCGGGGGCCGACGCCGGCCGCGCCTTTGTGGAGGCGCTGCGGCCGCGCATCACGACGGCGCTGCGCTGGCCTTCGAGCAAGAAGATTTCAACCGGCCCGGGGGCGGTGGCGCGGCCCGAGTGCACGCTCAATCTGGCCTTCACTTTCTGGGGGCTGCTGGCGCTGGGCGTGCCGACGCGAACGCTGCGCGGCATGCCCGATGAGTTCATCGACGGGATGGCGGCGCGCGCGCCGATCCTTGGCGACGATGTGCTGGACAATGGCTTTGCGCACTGGGATGCGGTGTGGCAGCCGGGCAGCCCGAGGGCGCACATTCTGGTGATGCTGAACGCGCGCGCCGACGCGTTGGGCAATGCGGTGCCGGAGCTGGACGATTTCACCGCCATGGTGCTGGCGGCGGCGAACAGGTTCGGCATTGCCCTGCTGCAGGGCCATGCCGGGCCGGACCCGCGCTGTCAGGAGCTGTCGGCCATCTTCGGCGATGATCCGGCCGGCCCCGAGGGAGCGCGCAGGGCGCTGCCGACGGAGCATTTCGGCTTTGTGGATGCGATTGGCGATCCGGTTTTCGAGGGACAGTATCCGGGCGGCGAGGAGGTTTTCCGGGCAGTGGGCCAGGGGGCGATGGATGGCGCGGGAAACTGGCGGCCGATTGCCACCGGCGAATTCGTGCTCGGCTGGCCGGACGAGGCGCAGGAGGTGGCAGGCGGGGCCATGCCGCTGGATTTCAGCCGCAACGGCAGCTTCTTTGCCTATCGCAAGCTGCACCAGCATGTGGAACGGTGGGACCGGTGGGTGGAG
>JBBRKH010000179.1:0-5226 GCA_038217965.1 Sphingomonadales bacterium
AGACAGGGTGATACCGCGGGCGGCGTTGTGGGTGTAGCCGTCGGTGTAGGAGGCGCCGCCGCCGCGGATGGCGATCGGCGAGCGGAATTCGGCACATGCGCGGACGATGGCCTGCACCTGCTCGACGGTGGAGGGGAGCACGACCGCGAGGGGAGTTTGCGGGTGGCGTAGATGTCGGTCGCATAGAAGCGGCGGTTGTCGTCGTCGGTGAGGATGCTGTCGGCGGGCAGCAGAGTGCGCAGGCGGGAGAGGATGTCGTCGGCTTCGAGGGATGCGGTTGCCATGGTTTCCTCCTCAGACCTGCAGGGCCAGCGCGGTGGCTTCGCCGCCGCCGATGCAGAGCGAGGCCAGCCCCCGGCCGCCGCCTCTTGCGCGCAGGGCGTGGATCAGCGTGACGAGGATGCGGGCGCCGGATGCCCCGATGGGGTGGCCAAGCGCGCAGGCGCCGCCGTTGACGTTCACCTTGTCGTGCCGGATGGCGAGATCGTGCATGGCCGCCATGGTGACGACGGCAAACGCCTCGTTGACTTCGAACAGATCGATGTCGGCCACCTTGAGGCCGAGGCGATCGAGCAGCTTCTGCATGGCGGGGACGGGGGCGGTGGCGAACCAGTTGGGCTCGTGCGCGTGGACGCTGTGGCCGAGGATGCGGGCGAGGGGTTCGATGCCGCGCTCGCGCGCCGTTTCGGCGCGCATGAGGACGAGGGCGGCGGCGCCGTCGGAGATGGAGCTGGCGTTGGCGGCGGTGACGGTGCCGTCGGGGGCAAAGGCGGGCTTCAGACCGGGGATTTTCTCGGGCCGCGCCTTGCCGGGCTGTTCGTCGATGCGGATGTTGCCGGCTTTGGTGGCGAGGGGCGTTATCTCGGCGGCGAAGGCGCCGCTGGCGATGGCGGCGTTGGCACGGCCGAGGCTCTCGATGGCGAAGCCGTCCTGTGCGGCGCGGGTGAACTGGTATCTGCGGGCAGTATCTTCGGCGAAGCTGCCCATCAGGCGGCCGGGCTCGTAGGCGTCTTCAAGGCCGTCGAGGAACATGGAATCCATCACCTTGCCGTGGCCCATGCGCATGCCGGCGCGCGCCTTGGGGAGAAGGTAGGGAGCGTTGGACATGGACTCCATGCCACCGGCGGCGATGATCCGGGCGGAACCGGCTTTCAGCGCATCATGCGCGTCCATCACAGCCTGCATGCCGGAGCCGCACATCTTGTTGACGGTGACGCAGGCGGTACCGATGCCGAGCCCGGCTTTCAGCGCTGCCTGGCGGGCCGGGGCCTGGCCGAGGCCGGCGGAGAGGACGCAGCCCATCACGACCTGATCGACCGCATCGTGCGCGAGGCCGGCGTCGGCAACGGCGGCGGCCAGTGCTGCGGCGCCGAGGGCGGGGGCAGCGAGATCGCGGAAATCGCCCTGGAAGCCGGCCATGGGGGTGCGGCGGGCGGCGACGATCACGATGTCGGACGGGTTGGCGCTCATTTGATCAGCTTTCTTTCAGGCGCGCGCTGCAGAGGATGCAGCGGATGCACGCCGGTGGGGTTTGGAGTCCAGCCGGAAATCCGCGGCGAAACGAGCGACCAGCCAAGCGGCTGCACCAGCGCAATTGCCACCACATCGGCGGTCCACAGCCGCTCGGCGGCGGCCAGCGCGGTCATCCGGTCGGCAAGCGTTGCCGACTTCCAGCCGGATGCCAGCAGGGTGTCGGCCTCCGGCAGGCAGGCGCCATGCCGGTTCGCGGCGCAGGTGAAGGGATGCAGGAAGGGAAGGGGCGAATCGATGGCGGCGATCCGGGTGACCAGCGCAATCTCGAAATCCGCCTGCCGGACCGCCTCGGCATGGAAATCCACAGATCGGCGCATCAGAACGACATCGACGCCGATTGCCGCCCATTCATCGGCGAACGTGCCGACGAGGCGCTCTGCTTCGGTGCTTTCGGGGATGGCAAGCTGCAGCTTCAGCCGCTGCGCCAGCGGATCATGGCCGGCTTCGACCAGCAGCCGGCGCGCTTCTTCCATGCGCTGCACCAGCGGCCAGGCCGCCCAATCGGGCACCGGGCCCTGCGTGTAGCCGCCGAGGCTGCGCGGGGTGAGGCCGGGCACGGCGGCGGCGGCGGCGCTGCCGAAGATCGCCGAGCCGATGGCGCCGCGATCGACCGCCATGCTGAGCGCTGTGCGGACGCGAAGATCCTGCAGGGGGCCGCTGGTCTGGTTGACGAGCAGCGTGAGCACGCCGCGCTGCGCCTCCAGCTTCAGGGCATCGCGACGGCCGAGAATGCGCGCGGTGCCCATGCCATCAAGCGAGCCGCCGGTAACGATGTCGACTTCGCCGCGGTTGAAGCGGGCGATGGCATCCTCCGGCGTCGCGCGGGACAGCGCTATGCGCGCCATGGCCACATCGGCGCTCGCAAAATAGCTTTCGTTGCGGGCGAGATCGACGGCCGCTTCGGCGACCGATGGCGGCGCGGGTGCGGCCGGTGCAGCGGCCGGCTGCGACACGACCGTGTATGGACCCGCGCCGGAGCGGGCGGCGGCGCCCTGGCGGATGGCAAGCGCGCTTGTCGCGAGCATTTCCAGCAGTTCGGGCTGCGGTGTCGTCAGGCGCAGCTCGATCACGGCTTCGAGCGGCGAGGACACCGCTGACACGCCGGCGAGCATGGCGCGCACCAGCTCCGGCGAACGGCGACCCCGCGCCCGATTGATGCTGGCAACCACATCGGCGGCGAGCACGCGGCGACCATCGGCAAATTGCGCATCGCGCAGGCGGAACACGATCGACAGGCCATCGTCGGAAACGCGCCAGCTCTGCGCCAGCCCAGGGAGAACGCGGCCTTCGGCATCTCTCGCCGTAAGGCCACGGCCAGTGGCATCGGCGACGATTGCCTGCAGCGCACCGGCCACGACCGTTTCCACGCGCAGAGGGGGAGCTTCGTCGGTGGCCGGGCTGCAGGCAGCCAGCATGGCCGTGAGCATGATCAGGAAAGGGCGGTTCATTGGCATGTGCGTCCAGTTGCCGCTTTCGTGGCTGCGGCGAAGCCTGCCCGGCAATCGCGCAAAGAAAGTCGAGTGGCAAGCTGCGATTGGGCTGGTATTGGCTTGCGCCATGAGCCTGATTGCACCCGATATCGCCGCCCTGGTGGGCAACACGCCACTCGTTCGCCTGCGTGGGCCTTCCGAACGCACCGGCTGCGACGTGCTGGGCAAATGCGAATTCATGAACCCGGGGGGATCGGTGAAGGATCGCGCGGCGCTGTTCATCGTGGAGGATGCCGAGGCGAGCGGCGCGTTGCGCCCGGGCGGGACAATCGTGGAGGGGACAGCGGGGAACACCGGCATCGGCCTTGCGGTGATCGGCGCGGCGCGCGGCTACCGCACCATCATCGTGATGCCGGAAACGCAGAGCCAGGAGAAGCGCGACACCATTCGCGCACTCGGCGCCGAACTCGTTCTGGTGCCCGCCACCAGCTATGCCAATCCGGGCCATTATGTGCACACGTCGCGGCGACTGGCGGCAGAGACGCCGGGTGCGGTATGGGCCAACCAGTTCGACAATGTGGCCAACCGCATGGCGCACATCAAGACGACGGCGCAGGAAATCTGGGCAGCGACCGAAGGCCGGGTGGACGGCTTCACCTGTGCAGCGGGCACCGGCGGCACAATCGCCGGGGTGGGACTGGGCCTGAAGGAGCATGATCCGGCGATCACCATCGCGCTGACCGACCCGGACGGCGGATCGCTCTATGGCTGGTTCACCAGCGGCGAGCTGAAAGGGGAAGGCAGCAGCGTTTCGGAAGGTATCGGGCAGAGCCGGATCACCGCCAATCTGGAGGGGGCACCGATCGATCTGGCCTATCGCGTATCCGATCTGGAAGCGTTTCCGGTGCTGCACGAGCTGATGCAGCGCGACGGGCTGCACATGGGGCTGTCATCTGCCATCAATGTGGCGGGCGCGGAACGGCTGGCCCGACAGCTGGGGCCGGGCAAGCGGGTGGTGACGATCCTGTGCGACACGGGCAGCCGCTACCTTTCCACCATCTGGAATGCCGAATGGTGCCGGGCGCGGGGGCTGCCGGGTCCGCCCTGAGGCCCGCGGGGCACCGGGGTCGACAATGCGCCGCCCGGTTGGTAAATACTGCTTCATGAATCGTGTCAGAGCAGGCCTCACGGGCCTTGGACTGGTGTTTCTGTTCACCCTTCTCGCGTCGGTTGCGTTTGCGCCGTCGGTGGCGGTCGTGACGGACAAATCCCCTGGCGAACCGCTGGCGCAGCTTGGTGTGGCACCGTCCAGTGAGAAGATGGACAGCTTGCCGGCCGGGCCCGCTGAGAACGCCGCGCGGGAAACGTCGCCGGCAGCGCCCGGCACGCAGCAGCCGATGGTCGCCGTCCCGGATGCGGCGCTTTCAAGCCAGGAGCGCGGCGCACTTCACGCTGCGATCTGACCGCCATGCTGGAAGCGATGCAGCGGCGGGGTGTCGTGCTGGCGCTTCTGTTGCTTCCGCTACTGGTGTTTGGCGGTGCAGCCGTGTGGCGCACGATGACCAGTGCAGCCGTGTTTCCCGACCTTCCCGACGCGGATGAGATAACGCGCATCGAGATCGCCCGCGAACGGCAGCAGGTGGTGCTTGCGCGGCAACCGGGCGGCAGGTGGCTGCTGATTTCGGCTGACGATGCACCGGGCGATGCGGCGCGCATCTCCACCACGATCCGGGAGCTTCGGGCGATGCGCGGAACGATGGTGGCGGCCGGCGCGCCGTCGCAACGCCGCGAGGGCGTGGAAGTGCGGTTGACCGACCGCAGCGGCGCGGTGGTCGGGCATGCCCGCTTCTGGACGGATGAGGCCATGCGCCTGCCCGCCGAGCAGCGACTGACGATTGCCGACGCGCCGGCGTTGCCGCTGTGGGCTTCGGCCTGGTCGAGCCTGCGGCCGCCGGCGATTGCCGCCGATGCGCTGGTTTCGGCCCGCCGCATCACTCCGGCAGGCGCCACCGAACTTTCCCGGCCCGCAGTCCGGGCGCTCGGGGCGCAGCTGGCCGGGCTTTCCGCCAGCGGTTTCGCACCGGCCCGGTCGCTGAACTGGGTGGGGGCGGATTATGTGCAGGCGACGACGCGCGACGGATCGCTGATCGAGGTGCAGGCCATCCCGGCAGACGACGGTTATCATGTGCGGCTGACATCGGACAGCACGGCCGAGATCCGGGCCGCCAGGGCGTTTGCCTTCAGGATGCAGAAAGCGCTGCCA
>JBBRKH010000180.1:0-5225 GCA_038217965.1 Sphingomonadales bacterium
GGCACCGGAACATCGACCCGCACCAGCAGGTCGATGTGCCGGTGCCGGTCGATCTGCTGGTGCCGGTCGATGTTCCGGTGCCAGACGGGTGCGCTGCGGAATCGGAGCAACTGCAATCTGCCGTCGCAGTCCGATCCGCGCCAGACGCTGCTGGCCACATCGTCGAGATGCTGGCCGCCGGGCGCTATCTGCTGCGTTGCGCAACGCGCGCCGAATACCAGTTCATCCGCTTTCCGGCTGCTGGTGAAAAGGTCGATTGCAGCACCCGCCCCGCCGGGCGACGCTGCAACGGCGGCTGGATTCCAGCCGCTACCGCCACGCGCACGTTCGACTGAGGAGCCGTTTCCCTAAGCGGTGCTTCTGTCCTAAGGCGGGTCTGTGAATCAGGCGTCCTATCTTTCCGGCCAGTTCCTGCTGGCAATGCCCGGCATCGGCGATCCGCGCTTCCAGCGTTCGGTGATTGCCATCTGCGCGCATGATCCGGCCGGCGCGTTCGGCCTCTGTGTGAATGCCGAGATCGACGATCTGACGGTGCCCGAACTGATGCGGCAGCTCGATATCGATCCGGGCAGCACTCTCGACATTCCGGTGCTGGCAGGCGGGCCGGTGGAGCCGCAGCGCGGTTTCGTGCTGCATTCACAGGATTGGGGCGGGCAGGATACGCGCCATGTCGCCGGGCGCTGGGCGTTCACCGGCACCCGCGATGTGCTGGCAGCAATCGCTGCCGGAAAAGGCCCGCGCCATTGGCTGTCCTGCCTTGGCTATGCCGGCTGGGGCGAAGGCCAGCTGGAGGAAGAGCTGCTGCAGAACGGCTGGTTCACCACCCCGGCCACCACAGGGCTGCTGTGGGAAACGCAGGCGGCGGCGCGCTGGAAGGCCGCCTATGCCGGCTCCGGCATCGATGTCGGCCTGCTGTCTTCCACTGCCGGTCGCGCCTGACTTGCCAAGGCGTGGCGCTGGCTGTATGGCCGCGCGTTCCGTTGCTGGTCGTCGAAGCAAGGAGTCCGGCCAGTGTGGGCTGCCGTGGCACCTTCAAGACCTGCGACATTCATGGCCTGACAAAGGAGCCGAAAATGCCCAAACTGAAGACCAAGAGCGGGGTCAAGAAGCGATTCAAGATCACCGCCACCGGCAAGATCAAGCATGGCGTCGCTGGCAAGCGCCACCGGCTGATCAGCCACAACAGCAAATATATCCGCCAGAACCGCGGGACCATGGTGCTTTCTGCGGCCGACACGCCGCGGGTGAAGCTCTGGGCCCCCTACGGCCTCAGTTAAGGGTAGCGGACAATGGCAAGAGTAAAGCGGGGCGTTACGTCCCACGCACGCCACAAGCGCGTGCTCGAACAGGCGAAGGGCTATTACGGCCGTCGCAAGAACACCATCCGGATTGCACGGCAGGCGGTCGAAAAGGCCGGCCAATATGCCTATCGCGACCGCAAGGTTAAGAAGCGGTCCTTCCGGGCCCTGTGGATTCAGCGCATCAACGCCGGCGTGCGGGAAATGGGCTTTACCTACAGCGTGTTCATGCACGCCTGCACGGAAACCGGCCTGCAGCTTGACCGCAAGGTGCTCGCTGATCTCGCGATGAACGAGCCGGCGAGCTTCAAGGCGATTGTGGATCAGGTGATGGCCGGGCGGACGGCTGGCGCCTCGTAAACTTCTGTGATTCCCGCGAAGGCGGGAGCCCAGCAGGAGATGACCATTTTGGGCGGGGTTGGCGCATGACCACCGAGGCCCTGACGGGCGAACTTCTGACTGCGATTGACGTTGCGTGCACGCCGGAGGCACTGGAGGCGGTGCGGGTTGCCGCGCTCGGCAAGAGCGGTTCCATCACCCTGCTGATGAAAAGCCTTGGCAGCATGGAGCCTGACGCCCGGTTGCAGGCTGCGCCGGCATTCCAGGCGTTGCGCGAAGCGGTGGCCGGGGCATTGCAGGCGAAGAAATCCGCGATGGACTCGGCTGCACTCGAAGCCCGGCTGGCCACCGAGCGGCTGGATCTCAGCCTGCCGGCAGCGGCCTTTCCGCGCGGCTCTGTGCATCCGATTTCGCAGGTGATGGACGAGCTTTCGGAAATCTTCGCCGACATGGGCTTTGCCGTTGCCGAAGGGCCGGAGATCGAAGACGACTGGCACAATTTCACCGCGCTCAACATTCCGCCCGAGCATCCCGCGCGCGCCATGCACGACACCTTCTATGTGCGGCGCGAAGACGGCGAAGGCCAGCGCCCGGAGCCGACAGGCGACCACACGCGAATGGTGCTGCGCACCCACACCTCGCCGGTGCAGATACGCACCATGACGGGGGAGAAACCGCCGATCCGGATCATCGCGCCGGGCCGTGTCTACCGGTCCGATTCGGACGCCACACACACGCCAATGTTCCACCAGATCGAGGGCATGGTGATCGATCGCGGGATCCATCTCGGCCATCTGAAATGGACGCTGGAAACCTTCCTCAAGGCGTTCTTCGAGCGCGATGATATCGCGCTTCGCCTGCGGCCGTCTTACTTCCCCTTCACCGAGCCGTCGGTCGAGGTGGATGTCGGCTACTCGATCGTCAACGGCAGCCGCGTCATCGGCGGCTCCGAAGGCTGGATGGAGGTGCTCGGCTCCGGCATGGTGCATCCCCGCGTTATCGCCAATTGCGGGCTCGATCCCGACGTGTGGCAGGGCTTTGCCTTCGGCACCGGGGTCGACCGGCTCGCCATGCTGAAATATGGCATGGACGATCTGCGCGCCTTCTTCGACGCCGATCTGCGCTGGCTGCGGCACTATGGCTTTTCGGCGCTCGATGTGCCGACGCTTTCGGGCGGAGTTGGCGCATGAAATTCCCGCTGTCCTGGCTGAAGCGCTATCTCGAAACGCAAGCCGACGCTGCCGCCATCTCCGACGCGCTCACCCGCCTGGGCCTCGAAGTCGAAAGCGTTTCCAACGCCGCCGATGCGCTGGCGCCTTTCGTCATCGCCCGCGTGCTGACCGCTGCGCCCCACCCGCAGGCGGACAAATTGCAGGTGTTGACGGTCGACCGGGGCGACGGCATCGCGCTGCAGGTGGTTTGCGGCGCGCCCAACGCCCGCGCCGGCCTGGTCGGCGTGTTCGGCCCGCCCGGCGCGCTTGTTCCGGGCCTCGGCGTTACGCTGAAGGTGGCCGCCATTCGCGGCGTCGAATCCAATGGCATGATGTGCTCGGCGCGCGAATTGCAGCTGGGCGAAGACCATGACGGCATCCTCGATCTGGCAGCCGACGCGCCGGTCGGCACCGGCTATGCCGACTGGGCCGGGCTTGATGATCCGGTGTTTGATGTCGCGATCACCCCCAACCGGCAGGATTGCATGGGGATTTACGGCGTCGCGCGTGACCTTGCCGCCGCCGGCCTCGGCACGCTGAAGCCATTGTCGGCGCCGGTGCTGCACGAGACACATTCCTGCCCGGTGCCGATTGCCACCACCGATCCGGAAGGCTGCCCCGCCTTCCTCGCCCGCCATGTGCGCGGTGTGACGAACGGCCCGTCGCCGGACTGGCTGCAGGCCCTGCTGTTGAAGGCCGGCCTGCGGCCGATTTCGGCGCTGGTGGATATCACCAACTATTTCTCGATCGGTCATGGCCGCCCGCTGCATGTCTATGATGTGGCAAAGCTTTCCGGCAGCTTGACGGCGCGCCGCGCGGTGGACGGCGAGACCCTCCTCGCGCTGAACGGCAAGACCTACACGCTGGATTCTTCGATGACCGCGATCGCTGACGATCATCATGTCCACGACATCGGCGGCATCATGGGCGGCGAGGAAAGCGGCGTTTCGTCCGCCACCACCGACGTGCTGATCGAAGCGGCTTATTTTGCGCCGGAGCGGATTGGCGCCACCGGGCGCGCGCTTGGCATCACCTCCGACGCGCGCGCCCGCTTCGAGCGCGGGGTCGACCCGGCATTTGTGGCACCCGGGCTGGACCTCGCCGCAGCGATGGTCGTGGCGCTCTGCGGCGGCGAGGTTTCCGAAGTGGCGCAGGCGGGGATGCTGCCGGTTGCGGACAAGGTGCTGCTTTTCGATCCGCAGCAGACCCGCGCGCTTGCTGGCCTCGATGTTCCTGTGGTGGACCAGCTGGCGCATCTTCGGCGCCTCGGCTTTGCTGTTTCCGGCGACGCCGTTCCCTACGCCATCGGCGTGCCCAGCTGGCGCCGCGATGTGGATGGCACTGCCGATCTGGTCGAGGAAATCGTCCGGCTGCACGGGCTGGACCGGGTCGAGTCAGTCGCCCTGCCGCGCCGCGAGGGCGTGGCGCAGGCCACCGCCACCACGCGCCAGCTGCTGGAGCGCCGGCTGAAGCGGTTGCTGGCCGCGCGCGGGCTGGACGAAGCGATCACCTGGAGCTTCATCGCCGAAACGGAAGCCGCGCTGTTCGGTGGCCATGCCTGGCGGCTGGAAAATCCCCTCTCCGCCGAGCTTGCCGTGATGCGCCCGTCACTGCTGCCCGGCATGGTGGCCGGGGCCGCGCGCAATGCCGCGCGCGGGGCATCGGCCGTGCGCCTGTTCCAGGCCGGCCGCCGCTATCTTGCCGACGCGGAGCGGCCGACCCTCGCCCTTCTGCTGGCCGGCGAATCGCGCGCGCGGGACTGGCAGACGGGCAAGGCGCGCCCGGTCGACGCCTTCGATGCCAAGGCCGAAGTGGTTGCCGCGCTCGAAGCCGCCGGTGCGCCCGTCGACCGGCTGCAGATCGTGCAGCCGGCATCGGCCCACTATCACCCTGGCCGCTCGGCGAAGCTGGTGCTCGGCAAGGCGGTGCTGGCGGAATTCGGCGAGCTTCACCCCTCTGTCAGCAAGGCGGTCGATCTTGGCTTGCCGGCCGTGGCAGCGGAAATCTTCCTCGATGCGCTTCCCGAGCGGCGCGGCAAGCGCGCGCGTGCCGCCTTTGCGCCATCGGCGCTGCAGCCTGTGTTGCGCGATTTCGCCTTCCTCGTTCCCGCGTCGATTGCAGCCGAAACCTTGCTTCGCACGGTAAAAGCCGCTGACAAGGCGCTGATCGCCGACGCGCGCGTGTTCGACCGGTTCGTCGGCACCGGCGTTCCGGACGGCCACGTCAGCCTCGCTATCGCTGTGACCCTGCAACCGGCCGAGCGCACCTTGACCGAAGCCGATCTGGAAGCGACCGCTTCGGCAATCGTCGCGGCCGCCGGCAAGCTTGGGGCGACGCTGCGCCGATAGCCGCTATTTCCGCTATTTCCGCCGGCAAT
>JBBRKH010000181.1:0-5211 GCA_038217965.1 Sphingomonadales bacterium
CAGCGCCGGATCATCTGCCGCGCGCACCGATCTCGTGCGCCGCGCCATGGCGCCCGCCCGGCTGATGCCCGATTGGCAAGCGCTTGTGCCGGCCGCCGATGCCCTGCGCGGCGTGCAGCTGCTGGAAGCCGCCAGCCCGGCCGAAGAAGCACTGTCGATCGCGATTGCCATGCGCCAGGTCGTGAAGCACGCCGGGAAGACGGCAGCCCTTGTCACGGCAGACCGGGCGCTGGCGAAGCGGGTCCGCGTGCAGCTGGCGCGCTTCGAGATCGCCGTGGACGACAGCTCCGGCGATCCGCTTTCCAGCCTGCCGCCCGGCAGCCTGATAGCCGCTCTTGCGCAGGCCGCCGCCGAGCGGTTTGCACCGGTGTCGCTGCTCGGGCTGCTGAAGCATCCGCTGGTGCACAGCGGCGACAGGCGCTTGCCCTGGCTCGGACAGGTGCGGGCGCTCGACCGGCTGGTGTTGCGCGGCCTGCGACCGGCCGCCGGACTGGTCGGCGTGCGTGCCCGGATTGCCCACCGCGCAACCGACGAGGGCGCGCGCGAAGCCCGCCTGGACGCTCGCGGGCAGGCAGATGTCGCGGCATTGCTCCAGTGGTGGCAGCTTGATGTGGCGCCGCCGCTTGCTGCCCTCGATGCTGCAGCTGGCACGCCGACCATCGGGCTGGTGCGTTTGCTGGCAGCCTTGCAAGAGGCGGCCCAAGCCCTTGCCGGTGAAGGGCTCTGGTCCGGCCCGGCCGGGCGGGCGCTGACGCACCGCCTGGAAGAGCTGCAGGATTGCGGTGCCGATCTTCTGCGCATCGCCCTGCCGATCCGGGAAGCGCCGCAGATCGTGCATGCCCTGTTGGCCGACGTGCCGGTGCGCCCTGCCTTCGGGCGGCATCCGCAACTCAGCATCTGGGGGCCGCTGGAGGCCCGCCTGCAGCATGCCGACGTGATCGTGCTTGGCGGCCTCAACGAAGGCGTCTGGCCCGGCATGCCGGCGCCCGATCCCTGGCTCGCGCCGGCCGTTCGCCGCCTGCTCGATCTGCCAGGCCTCGCAAGACGCACGGGGTTGCAGGCCCATGATTTCGTGTCGGCTATGGGAGCCTGCGAAGTGCTGCTCACACGCTCGGCGCGCGAGGGCGAGGCGCCGTCGGTGCCGTCGCGGTTCTGGCAGCGCCTGCGGGCGGCGGCCGGCGATGGGCGCGGCGGGCCGATCCTGCTGCCCGAACAAGCGGACATCCTGCACGCCGCGCGCGGCCTTGGCATTCCGGGCGTCACTGTGCGGATTGCGCGGCCGGCGCCTGTTCCACCCCTCGCCGCGCGTCCAAAAAATCTTTCGGTCACCGAAGTCGCAACGCTGAAGGCCGATCCCTTTGCCTTCTATGCCCGCCGTATCATGCAGCTGTCGCTGCTCGATCCGCTGGACGCCGATCCGACCGGAGCCGAACGCGGCAGCCTCGTGCACGCCGTGATGCAGGCGCTCGCCGCGGATCCTTCGGCTTCGACGGCTTCGGCGGCTTCGGTGGAGGCGCTCGTCGATGCCGCGATCGCCACTCTGGGCGAGCGCCCCGATATTGCCGCACTGTGGCGACGGCGGGTGCTGCGAATGGCGCAATGGGTGCAGCAGAGGCTGGCAGAGGAGAGCAGCTGGCAGCCTGCGGTCATCGAGGAACGCGGCCGCATTGCGCTGGCCGGAATCGGCCTTTCCGGCAAGCCGGACCGGATCGACAGCGACGGAAACACCTTGCGCATCATCGACTACAAGACCGGTTCGATGCCGAAGGTCGGCAAGGTGGCCGCCCTCTACGACACGCAACTGGCGCTGCTGGCGCTGCTGGCAGAGGCCGGCGCCTTTCCCGCAGTTGCCGGGCAGCCGGTCGGCAGGCTGGAATACTGGCATCTTTCGGGCGGCAAGGAAGAATGCGTGGTGCGCAATGCGCTTGGGGCCAAGGCTTCGCTGGACGATATGCGCGCCCATATGGCAGCTGCCGAGGCCGATCTTGCCAGTCTTGTCGGCGGCTATCTGCTGGGCGATCGGCCATTCGTGGCCAAGCTGCATCCCGTCTATTCGCGCGCGCGAAACGATTTCGATCAGCTTGCACGGCTGGTGGAATGGCTGGATCGATGACCGCACGGGGATTGCATGAGCGCACCGCGCCGCAGCTGCGGGCGTCCGATCCGCGCGCGCACGTCTGGGTGAGCGCGTCTGCCGGCACCGGCAAGACGCAGGTGCTCACCGACCGGATGCTTCGGCTGATGCTGGCCGGCACCCCGCCGGAGCGCATATTGGCGCTCACCTTCACCCGCGCTGCCGCCGCCGAGATGCAGAACCGGCTGACCAAATGCCTCGCCGACTGGCTGCAGCTGCCGGATGCATCGCTGGCCAGCCAGCTCAAGGTGCTGGAGGTGCCGCAGACCCCGGCAATGCTGGAGCGCGCGCGAAAGCTGTTTGCCCTCGCGCTTGATGTGCCGGGCGGTTTGAAGGTGCAGACGCTGCATGGCTTTGCGCAAGGGCTGCTGGCCGCGTTTCCGCTGGAAGCAGGGCTGCCGCCGGGCTTCGTGGCGCTGGACGAGCGCGATACGCTGCGCTTGAAGGGCAGGGCGCTCAACGAAATGATCCTTGATGCGCAGGCCAGTGCAGACAGCCGGCTGCTGGACGATCTCGCCGAACTGGCGGTGGCTGGCGGCGAGGGTGGCGTCAAAAAGGCGCTGAACGTGCTACAATCGCACGCCGAGTCCTTGCGCCAGTTCGGCTCGGCCGATGCGGTGGAACCCGCGGTGCGCCGCTGGCTTGGATTGCGGGACGGGATCGGCGCGCAGGAATCGCTCGAAAGCATGGTGGAACCCGGCACCCACGATGACGAACGGCTGCTGCATTACGCCGCTCTGATGGCAGAATGGAAGGCAGAAACAGGGCAGAAAAACGCCCGAAGGGCCCGGGAATGGCTGGCCGGCGATGCAGCGGCGCGAGCTGCCGGAATTGCCGATTTTCGCAGCCTGTTTCTGACTGCCAAGAATACCCCGAAGGTCGAGGCCGGTGCGGTTGCGAAGTTTCCGGCATTGCGCAATCTGATCGACGATATGGCCAATGATCTGCTGGCGATCGAAGCCGGGCAGGCCCGATTCGCCATCGCCGAGACCGCTTCGCGCCACCTGCGTGTGGGGCTCGCCTACACCGCCCGCTACGGCGCGCTGAAACAGGCGCAGGTCGCCATCGATTATGACGACATGATCGCGCGGGCCGCCGCCCTGCTCGGCGCACCCGGTGTTCCCGGCTGGGTCGCCTGGAAGCTGGACAGCCGCTTCGATCACATCCTGATCGACGAGGCGCAAGATACCAACCGCGCGCAATGGGACATCATCGGCAAGCTTTGCGAAGACTATTTCGATGACGAGGATGCGCGCCACCGCAGCCTGTTCGTGGTGGGCGACATGAAGCAGGCAATTTATGGCTTTCAGGGCACCGATCCCAGGGTGTTCGCCGCCGAGCAGGGCCGCTTGAGCGCGCGTGCGAGCGCGGCGGGCCGGCCGCTGGACAGTGTGCCGCTCGACCGCTCGTTCCGCTCCGGTCCGGCAGTGCTGGAAGTGGTGAACGCCTTCATTGCAGACAGCGGCGCCGCTGCGCTCGGCATGGCCGCAGACGTGCCCGCACATGTGCCCAACCGCGCAGCGGCCGGCAGCGAAGTGGTGCTCTGGCCCGTGCAGGTGCCCAATGCCGCAGCAGACGAAGACGATGCCGGCGGGGACGATGCTGCGCCGGAAGCCGGTCAGGAGGCCGCCGATCGCTTGCTGACCCGAAAGCTTGCAGCGCAGATTGCTGCCTGGCTGGAAATCGGCAATCCGGAGCGTCTTTGGCTGCCGGCGCAGCAGGGCGCCAACGGCGTGTCCGGTCGCTGGGCGCTGCCGCAAGACATGCTCGTGCTGTTCCGCAAGCGCGGCGGGCTGATGTCCGGACTGGTTGCCGCGCTGCACGAACAGGGTGTGCCGGTGGCCGGTGTGGATCGGCTGCTGCTGACCGAGCCCTATGCCGTGCTCGACCTGCTGGCCCTGGTGCGCTTTGCCGTGCAGCCGGAGGATGATCTCAATCTCGCCTGCCTGCTGGTGTCACCCTTCATCGGCTGGGATCACGAGGCGGTGCGCCTGCTGTCCGGCCCGCGCAAGTCCAGCCTCTGGGAAGCGATCGGCCGGGATGCCGCGCCGCAATCGTTGCAAGCGCGCGCCTGGCTTGGCGCCGTGCTCGGAATGGCGGATCTGGAAACGCCCTATCGCTTCCTCGATACCATCCTGTCCGGCCCGCTGGATGGACGCCGCAAGCTGCTTGCAAGGCTGGGCCGCGAATCGGCGCAGGCAATCGACGAGCTGCTTTCGCAGGCGCTGGCCTTCGAAGTGTCGCATCCCCCGGCGCTGGAAGCCTTTCTGGCCTGGATCACCGCCGACGGAGTGGTGGTGAAGCGCGATGCCGATGCGCCGAGTACGGAAGTGCGCTTGATGACCATTCATGGCGCCAAGGGGCTGGAGGCACCGGTCGTTGTTCTGGCAGATGCGGCGCACGCAGCGAACCCGGGCGATAATCGGCACCTGCTGGTTCGGCTGCCGGGCCATGCGGCAGACGTTCCGCTGTTTCACAACGGCGCAAAGCAGCTTTCGGGTGAAGCAAAGGCCCTGCACGAGGCCGCCAGGGCCACCCGCGAACAGGAGGAATTGCGGCTTCTTTATGTGGCGATCACCCGCGCGGCAGATCATCTTTTCATCGCCGGAGCCGTCGCGGCCGGAAAGGCCGATGCGCTGGGCAGCGACACTGACGCGCGCTGGCACAGCCGGCTGCTGCGTGTGCTCGCCGGGTGCGATGGCGTGCAGGCCGATGCGCAATCCCGCTGGCAGGATAGTGCGGCGCCAGGGCAGACCGTGCTGCGCCTGCAGCGCGGCCACTGGAGCCACGGTGACCCGGACGAAGCCACGGTCGAACCGGACACCTCTAACCTGGCGGTTGCCGGCGGCGTGGACCTCTCCGCCGCGCCCGCACCGAGCCGGCCGCCACGCCCGCTGACGCCGTCTGCACTCGGCCGCGATGATGTCTCCGTCGCGCCGTCAACGGCTGCGATGCGCGAGGCCGCACTGCGCGGGCGCCTGCTGCACAGCCTGTTCGAGCGGCTGCCGCAGGTCGCGCCCGAGCGGCGCGCGGCCGTGGCGCTGGCCTGGCTGAAGGCGCAGGGGGCAAACGAACCG
>JBBRKH010000182.1:0-5183 GCA_038217965.1 Sphingomonadales bacterium
CACCCGCTTTGCCGTCAGGCCCTGAATTTTCAATTCATCCAGCAGGCTGCCGCTGCCCGCCATGTGCCCCGCGCCCACCGCCACGAAAAGCGTGCCAGGGCGCTTCTTCAAAGCGTCGGCAATCCATGCAGCCCAGCGTGCATTGCGATCGTTGACGAGCATGCGCTTCAGCATCGGAGACCGCTCGAAATCCGCATTGACACGGGCAGCCAGGCTATCTGTTCGCCCGGCCATCCAGTCGGCAATCAAGCCGTTCATCTCGGCTTTTGCGCCCGGCAGGTCTTCCAGCGCGGAAATCAGCAACTGCTGCTGATCGGCTTCCGAAAGCGCATCGAAATAGATCAGCTGCTGCTCGGCGGTTTCCAGCGATTCGATCGGAATTGCCCGGATTTTCGCCCGCTCGGCGAGCACGGCTTCCACGCCCAGGCCAGGGTCGATACCATTGGCTTCCGCTTCCCGGTTGGCCAGCGTCAGCGCAATGAACCAGGTCTTGTACCAATCCATTGGCCCGGTTTTCAGCCGGACCATCTCGCGCTCCAGTGTGCCGCGATAGATTTCCGGCACCCGCTCCAGCACCGGCTTTGCCGCAGACAGGCGCGAAAGTCGCAGCACCACGGGCAGCATCGAGGCCGGGCTTTCCGGCGGGATGGTTTCCAGCACCAGCGCATTCGAACCATCCAGCCCGGCCACCACATGCGCCCGAAACCAGTCCACCCCGCGCGGCAGCGAATGCACGGTGCCGAAAATCGTCACCTTGCTGTCGGCGTCGCTCACCTCCCACATGGCAGGCACGGGCGGCGCCGGCGGCACTGGCTTTTTCGCCGCGTAGGCAGGCATGGCGCAGAGCAGCGCACAGCATATCAGCGTGCGGATCATGCGCCCGGCCCGGGCCAATATCGATCCTTGACCAGACGCTTGTAGAGCTTGCCGGTCTCGTGCCGGGGCAGGGCCGCATCGAAATCCACGCTTTTCGGGCATTTCACATGCGAAAGCCGCGACCGCGCATATGCGATCAGTTCGGCCTCCAGCTCCGGGCCGGCGTCGGCCCAGTCGCGCGGCTGCACCACCGCCTTCACTTCCTCGCCAAACTCCTCGCTCGGCACGCCGAACACCGCCACATCCGCCACCTTCTCATGCATGATCAGGATGTTTTCGGTCTCCTGCGGATACACGTTCACCCCACCGGAAATGATCATGTAGCTCGCCCGGTCGGTCAGGAAGAGATAGCCTTCCTCATCGACATATCCGATGTCGCCGAAGGTCGCGCCATGCTCTCCCTGCGCTTCGACGGTTTTTTCCGGCGCATTGTGATAAGATACCGGTGGTCCGCCGTGAAAATATATGCGGCCCTCGCTGGCCGCCGGCAACAAGCGGCCCGCATCGTCCAGTATTCGGATTTCGCCCAATATGCTCCTGCCCACGGAGCCCTTCTTGCGCAGCCATTCTTCGGATGAAATCGCCGTGAAGCCGGCGCCTTCCGTTGCCGAATAATATTCGAAGATGCGCGGGCCGAACCAGTCAATCATGCGCAACTTCACTTCGACAGGGCATGGGGCGGCAGCATGGATAACCGATTGCAGGCTGGAAACGTCATGACTGTCGCGCACTTGTGGCGGCAGCTTCAGCATCTTCACGAACATCGTCGGGACCACCTGCGAATGCGTCACCCGATGGCGTTCCACCAGCGCCAGCCAGCGCTCGGCATCGAATTTTTCCATCACGATGATGGTGCCCCCGAACTTGTGCACCGCCATGCAGTAGCGCAGCGGCGCGGCATGATAGAGTGGTGCGGGCGACAGATATACCATGTCAGCTTGAAATCCGTAGAGCATCGCAACCAGCCCGGAGAGCGGGTCGAGCTGGTCAATCGGCCCTTGCGGCAGTGGCCCGCTCACCCCCTTCGGCCGCCCCGTGGTGCCGCTTGAATACAGCATGTCCCGCCCGGCGCTTTCGTCTGCAACGCGCACCATCGGCTGCCCGGCCAATGCCTGCTCCAGCCGATCATAGCCGGAAATGTCGCCGCCAAGCGAATAGCGATGCGGCACCTCCGGCAGCGCTTGCGCCACGCTGCCGAGCGAATGCCCCGCCACCACAAGCTTCGCGCCGCAATCGGCCACGATATAGCCCGCCTCGTCGGCGGACAATTTGGTGGAAATGCAGGTGAATATGATGCCTGTGCGCTGCGCCCCCCAGCAAAGCGGCAGGTAATCGAGGCAATTTTCCAGAAAAATTGCAATCACATCGCCGCGCACCAGCCCGCAAGCCCGATACAGGTGCGCAGCCTGGTTCGATCTCGCCTCCAGCCCGGCATAGGACATGGTTTCCCCAGACCCGGCCATGATGATCGCAGGCTTTTCCGGCAGGTTGGCGGCATGGTGAAACGGATGCATAGACTTCTCCCGGCAGGCTTTCGCGCACATAGGCATGAAACGCCCGGATGGGGAGAGGCCAATGCGCAGCATCCACACACGAACCTGCCATATCTGCGAAGCCAATTGCGGCATTCTGGTTGAACTGGAAGGCGCCAATGTTCTGAGCATCAAGGGCGATGCCGACGATGTGCTGTCGCGCGGCCACATCTGCCCCAAAGCGATCGCAATTGCCGACCTGCAGACCGATCCGGACCGGCTGCGAACGCCGATGAAGCGCCTTGGCGCCGAATGGCACTGCATTTCCTGGCAGCAAGCCTGCAACGAAATCGCCGAGCGGTTCGTCGGCATCCGCACCAGGGGCGGCGCTGGCGCGCTGTATGTTGGCAATCCAACCGCGCACAATTACAGCGTCGGCGCACAATTGGGCCCGCTGAAGAAGGCGCTCGGCGCCAGGGCCATCTATTCCGCCTCCACCGTGGACCAGATTCCGCACCAGCTCGTGCAGCTGTGGATGTTCGGCCACAACAGCCTGTTCCCCATCCCCGACATCGACCGCACGCAGACCATGCTCATCATCGGCGGCAACCCGGCCGCGTCCAACGGCAGCGTCTGGACAGTGCCCGATGTGAAGCAGCGCATCAGGGATCTGCAGGCCCGCGGCGGAAGCCTCATCGTGATAGATCCGCGCCGGACCGAAACGGCGGACCTGGCCAGCGAGCACCATTTCATCCGCCCCGGCACCGATCCGGCGCTGCTGATCGCGCTGATCCGCACGCTCGATGAAGAAGGCCTGATCGCGCCCGGCAGGCTGGCGCCGATGCTGGAAGGTTTCGACAGCGCAATCGAAGCACTCCGCTGCTTCGACATGGCGGCACTGGCCGCCCGCACCGGCATCGCGGAAGACAGCATCCGCAGCATCGCGCGCCGCATCGCATCCGGCCCGGCCATCGTCTATGGCCGGATGGGTGTCTCGGTCAGCGAATTTGGCACGCTGAACCATTGGCTGATCCAGCTGCTCAACATCGCCACCGGCAATCTGGACCGCGAGGGTGGGATGATGTTCTCCACGCCAGGAGTTGATGTCGTGGCCGCCACGGGTGCCGGAAGCTATGGCCGCTTCCGGTCCCGCGTGTCGGGGCTGAACGAAGTCATGGGCGAGCTTCCGGTTGTTACCATGGCCGAGGAAATCGCCACGCCCGGCGAAGGGCAGATCCGCGCCTTGGTCACAGTGGCCGGCAACCCGGTCTTGTCATGCCCCGAAGGCCAGGCGCTGGATGCGGCGCTCGAAACGCTCGACCTGATGGTGTCGGTCGATATGTACATCACCGCCACCACCCGCCACGCCCACTATATCCTGCCGCCCTGCGGCCCGCTGCAGAAGGACCATTACCCGCTGTTTCTGGGCGCCATCGCCATTCGGAACTATGCGAAATATTCACCCGCGCTGTTGCCCATGGGGGATGACAAATCCGACTGGGAAATCGTTTCGGACCTTTCGCGCGCGCTTTTGCAGGCGCAGGGCCAGCCCGCGCCCAACACGCGGCATCCGCGCGAAATGCTGGACCATATGCTGCGGCAATCCGGCCATGATCTCACGCTCGAAAAGGTGGAGGCCGCACCGCACGGCATCGATCTCGGCCCGCTGCAACCCAATCGCCTGCCCGAGCGGCTGCGCACACCCGGCAAAACCATCAAGTGCGCGCCCGAGCTTGTCATCGCCGACCTGGAACGGTTCGCGGAGGCACTTGCACAGCACCGCGCCGATAGCCTGCTCCTCATCGGCCGGCGCCATTTGCGCTCCAACAACAGCTGGCTGCACAATTCGAAGCGTCTGCTGAAAGGCCCGGAGCGCTGCACGCTGATGATCCACCCGGATGATGCCGGCGCGCGCGGCATCGAGAACGGCGCCGCCGTCACCATCACCAGCCGTGTCGGCCGGATTGAAGCGCCGGCCGAAATCACCGATGCCGTAATGCCTGGCACCGTCAGCCTGCCGCACGGCTTCGGGCATGGTCGCGAAGGGGTTCGCCTGTCGGTCGCGCAAACCCGGCCCGGCGTTTCTCTGAACGACATCACGGACCGCCAGCGCTTCGATCCCGTCAGCGGCAACGCTGCTTTGAACGGCACGCCGGTGGAGGTGGTTGCAGCCTGACCCCTTCCCACGCCATGCTGCACCCGCTAAGCCGCAAAACCGTGAAACCCACCTGCTTCCAGGATATCATTCTCACCCTCCACCGGTATTGGAGCGCGCGCGGCTGCGCCATGCTGCAACCCTATGACATGGAAATGGGCGCCGGCACCTTTCACCCCGCCACGACCCTGCGGGCGCTCGGCCCGAAGCCGTGGAAAGCCGCCTTTGTGCAGCCCAGCCGGCGACCTTCCGATGGCCGCTACGGCAACAACCCCAACCGCTTGCAGCACTACTACCAGTATCAGGTGATCCTGAAGCCGTCGCCGGATGACATCATCGCGCAATATCTCGGCTCGCTCGAAGCGATCGGCATCGATCTGAAGACGAACGACATCCGCTTTGTGGAGGACGATTGGGAAAGCCCGACGCTTGGCGCCTGGGGGCTTGGCTGGGAGGTGTGGTGCAACGGCATGGAGGTGACGCAGTTCACCTATTTCCAGCAGGTCGGCGGGCAGGATTGCGCGCCGGTGGCCGGAGAGATCACCTACGGGCTGGAACGGCTCGCCATGTATGTGCTGGGCTATGAGAATGTCTATGCCATGCCGTTTGCCAATGACGGCGTGACCTATGGCGACATTTTCCACGAGAACGAACGCCAGTTCAGCGCCTACAATTTTGCC
>JBBRKH010000183.1:0-5155 GCA_038217965.1 Sphingomonadales bacterium
CGGCAGAGCTGATCGTGGCGCTGGCGTCCGATGAAGCGGCGCGGCACGCCCCGGCCCATGTTGCCACCCGCGCCGAGCCTTCGGGCAAGGGCTTCCGGCTGACCGGCACGAAAGGCTTCGTGCTGGACGGCAATGTCGCAGACCGGCTGATTGTCGCGGCACGCACGTCGGGAGCAGACGAAGACGCGACTGGAATCACCCTTTTCCTGGTCGATCCGAAGCTGGCCGGCGTATCGGTGGCGCGGAAAATCATGGTGGACAGTCGCAATGCCGCCGCCGTTGCTCTGGACGGCGTGCAGGTGGACGGCGCGGATGTGATCGGCGAAGCGGGCGGCGGGTATGCGCTGCTGGAAGCAGCCCTCGATGCCGGCCGCGCCTGCCTTGCCGCTGAAATGCTGGGCGTGGCGGCGCAGAGCTTCGAGACCACAGTCGATTATCTGAAGCAGCGCGAACAGTTCGGCCAGAAGATCGGCAGCTTTCAGGCGCTGCAGCACCGCGCGGCGCATCTGTTCTGCGAAGTGGAGCTGGCGCGCTCGGCGACGTTGCGGGCGTTGCAGGCACTGGATGCGGGGGACGACCGCGCGCCCTTCTACGTTTCGCTCGCCAAGGCGAAGGCCGGTGATGTCGCCAAACTCGCCACCAACGAGGCAGTGCAGATGCACGGCGGCATCGGGATGACCGACGATTATGACATCGGCTTCTTCATGAAGCGCGCCCGGGCAGCATGCGAAACCTTCGGCGACAGCGCCTTTCATGGCGACCGGCTGGCGAAATTGCTGCATTACTGAGCCGACACATTCACGAATTTGCGGGGAGACGACATGCTGACCGACATGGACAACGCACTGGACCAGGTGGTGGCGATGATTACCGCGCCCGGCGGGCAGCTTGGGGTGGGTCGCGAAACCATCCGCAACGTGGACTTGCCGGTGTTCGACAAGGCGCCGCAATCGTTGCGCGAATATTTCGCCTTCTTCCTCGGTGCCAACGCCGACAAGGAGTTCCTCGTCTACGAAGGCGAGCGGCTGACCTTTGCCGACATCCAGGCACAGGCCGTCCGGATCGCGGCCATGCTGCAACACCGCTACGGGGTGGCCAAGGGCGACCGTGTCGCCATTGCGATGCGCAACTATCCCGAATGGATCGCCGTCTTTATCGGGGCGCAGATGATCGGCGCGATCGTGGTGCCGATGAACGCCTGGTGGCGCAGCGAGGAGCTGGCCTATGGCCTCAGGGATTCCGGCACCCGGCTGGCGATTGCCGACGAGGAACGCGCGCGGCGGATTGCTGCCATTCCCGACCTCTCGCTGCCGATCGTCACCGTGCGCACCGGCAAGTCGGTTGCCGAAAGCCTGGGCGCGGAAACGCTTGAGGATGCACTTGCGGCATCGCCCGCAACCCCCTGGTATCTGCCGCCCATATATCCGGAAGATGATGCGACCATCATGTACACATCGGGCTCGACGGGAGCGCCCAAAGGCGCAGTCGCGACGCACCGCTCGGTTGTGTCAGGCGCGCTCAACTATCTGGTGCAGGGCCTTTCCATGCTGCAGCTCGCCATGTCGGCGGGCATAGAAATGCCGGCGCAGCAGGTGATGCTCTTGAACGTGCCGCTGTTCCACATCACCGGCAGCGTGCCCGTGATGCTGGTGTCGGTCGCCATCGGCCGGCGCATGGTGATCATGTATCGCTGGGATGCCGGCGAAGCGCTCAGGCTCATCGAACAGGAGCGCTGTACCTATTTCGTCGGCGTGCCCACCATGTCGCTCGAACTGATGCAGCATCCGGACCGCGAGAAATACGATCTCTCCTCGCTGGTGGACATCGCCGGCGGCGGCGCACCCCGCCCGGCCGAGCATGTGGACCGGCTGATGAAGGCCTTTCCTGGCAAGTATCCCGCCCTCGGCTATGGCCTCACCGAAACCAACGGCGTCGGCTCGGGCAACATCAAGGACAATTATCGGCTGAAGCCCTCGTCCACCGGACGCCCTTCGAAGCCGCTCGTCGAAATGATGATCGCCGACGATGCGGGCAAGGTCCTGCCGCAAGGCGAAGTCGGCGAAGTCTGCATCCGCTCGGCCTGCAATGTGCGCGGCTACTGGAACAAACCGGAGGCAACCGCTGCCGCGTTCACCGCCGATGGCTGGTTCAAATCCGGCGATCTCGGGAAATTCGACGCTGACGGCTATCTGTTCATCGTCGACCGCAAGAAGGACATCATAATCCGCGGTGGCGAGAATATCTCGGCGGTGGAGGTGGAGGAAGCGATCTACGCCCACCCCGCAGTCGCCGAGGCAAGCGTGTTCGGCCTGCCGGACGAGCGGCTGGGCGAGATCGTCGGCGCGGTGATCTACCCGAAGGCGGGCGAGCATCTTGAGGGCGAATCGATGATCCAGTTCGTGGCGCGCGAGCTTGCTTCCTTCAAGGTTCCGGCGCGCGTGTGGGTAGCGGACGATCCGCTCCCGAAGCTTGGCTCCGGCAAGATCGACAAGGTCAGCCTGCGCGCCCACTTCCGCGAGGTGCATCTGGGGAAACAGCCGGCGTGACGGCCGGCGAAATCGTCCTGCGCGCCGGGCATGTGGGCGATGCGGCAGCAATTTCCGCCTTTTTCGCCTTCGCATTTACCGACACCTTCGGCCACCTGTATCCACCGGAGGATCTGGCTAAATTTCTGCGGCCGATGGACGCCGACGGCTTTGCTGGTGAACTGGTGGACCCGAAACATGCCTTCTGTCTGGCAGAGCAGGGCGGCGCCTTGGTCGGCTATTGCAAGCTGGGGCCGCCCACCCTGCCCTTCGACCCCGACGGGCGGCAGGCGATCGAGCTGCGCCAGCTCTATCTCGCGTCGTCCCAACATGGGACAGGTGTTGCCGCAACGCTCATGGACTGGGCGCTGGAAACAGCCCGCGCGCGCGGCTTTCAGGACATGTATCTGAGCGTCTTCATCGACAACCACCGCGCGCGCCGCTTTTACGAACGCCATGGCTTCGTCGAAGTGGGGCTCTATGCGTTCAGGGTGGGCAACACCATCGATGACGACCGAGTGATGCGGCTCCGCCTGTGATAACCCGCATCACAGCAGACACAATCAGCGTTCCGCATGGCTTCCTCGGCCGAACGGGCGGCGTCTCGGAAGGCATATTCCGCAGCCTGAATGTCGGCCTCGGCTCGTCTGACAGCCGCGAGGCGGTGCTGGAAAACCGCCGCCGCGCAGTCGATGCGGTTGCCCCCGGCTCCCGGTTGGTCACGCTGCACCAGCTGCATTCGGCGCGGGTAGTGGCTGCCGGCGATTGGGGAGATGATGTGCGACCGGAGGCCGACGCGCTGGTAACCGATCAACCGGGCGTGGCGTTGGGCGTGCTAACCGCGGACTGCGCGCCGGTGCTGTTTGCCGATGCCGAGGCCGGCGTCATCGGCGCGGCGCACGCTGGGTGGAAAGGCGCGCTGGGCGGCGTGCTGCAGGCAACTGTCGATGCGATGGTGGAACTCGGGGCGCGGCGGGAGCGCATTTCGGCCGCCATCGGCCCCTGCATCGCGCGTCGATCCTATGAAGTCGGCGCGGATTTCCGCGATCGATTTGTTGCGATCGACGCGGATTTCGCGTCGTTTTTTGACAAAGGCGCCAACGGGCGCTGCCATTTCGATCTGCCGGGCTTTTGCGCCAGCCGCCTTGCCACCGCCGGAGTGCGGGCAGCCCAACAACTCGGGCGCGACACCTATGCCGCGCCCGGAGCCTTTTTCAGCTATCGCCGCACGACCCATGCCGGTGAACCGGATTATGGCCGCCAGTTGAGCCTCATCTCGCTATCCGGATGAAGCCGGGCCGCTGGCCCGGCTGTTCGCTGTCATCACGCTTCGGTAGCGGCGTAAAGCGCCCACAGCGCTCCGATGTCGCTGAGCGGCCCTTCCGGGATGGACCCGAAAGTCGCCCGGGCAGCGGCGGCGTTGCCACTGCGCAGTTCTGCAATGCCCTTGAACAAGGCCGAATCCGCTGCTTTCGGCCCCTTCTGGCCAACCGTATAGGCCTGAATGGCCTGCGGATACATGTTGGCACCGAGAAACGCGTTGCCGGCCGCAAAGGCGGCGGCCGGGTTTCCGTCCTGTGCAGGCGCCTGCGCGAGCGCGGCCTGCTGCCGCTTGGCCGAGGCCTCGACAAGCTTGGTCGTCATGTCGTCACCGCCAGAGACAACGCCACTGCTCGTTGCCCGTCTTACCACCGTGTTGGCAACGCCCGGCTGTCCGGAGACAATTGCCACCTTGGCGAAATCCTGCACATCAGTGGCAGACGTCAGATTCCCGGTTTGCAGCATCAGATGATACAGCGCGAGCTTGGCCTCGCGCGACATCGTGCCACTTTTCATATCCACCAGCAGCGCCTTCCAGCGCGCCGGCGAGGGATCCAGCCGAACCAGTTTGGTCGTGGTGGCGAGATAGCCTTTGCGATCACCCATCTTGTACTGCGCGCCCGCCAGGTTGGTCAGATAGCCCAGATTGCTCGGATTGCGGGCCACGAGCTCCTGGTAGATCTTGGCCGCTTCGCCGGCCTTGCCCTGCATCAGCAGGGATTGGGCAACGATCGTGGTTTGGCCGGATCGCTTAGCGGTCGAGATTGCCTTGTCGTACATCCGGGCCTGATAATAGAGTGGCGCCAGCTGGCTGGCCGGCGCACCGATCGATTCCAGCTCTGCCGCAGCTCTGGCATAATTGCCACCGCGCGTGTAGACATAGGCTGCCATTTCCGCGACCTTGCGGCGTTCGGCCGGCGACTTGGCGGCCGCTCGCGCCTGGTTGACCGAGTTCGTGGCGCCCGCGATGTTGCCGGCGCGGGCAGCCGAGGACGCCTGCTGCAGCGGCCTGCCGACAGCAGGCGACAGCGCCTGCGCCATGACTGGAACAGACATGCCGGCAAGCGGCAGGGAGGCAAGCGCCAGAGCCAGCGAAATGCGCGAAACCCGAATCATTTTGTTCCTTTCAACCAAAGCCCTTGAATCAGGCCCGAACTTTACCCTGCGCACCGAGAAGCCGATCGTGTCGAACCCGATCTTGTGCAATTCTATCTCGTCGAACGCGCTGTTTCTGCCATTGGCGGTGTGGCCTCAATCTGAACAGCAACCCTCGAAGCAAAACCATATCCAACAAGGCGGCGCTAGGAAAG